>JABJCF010000012.1 GCA_018665625.1 Nitrospina sp.
GTGCTTCCAGCAATTCTAATTTAGGTGTTGTCGACTGGGCTAAAGTGGCTGTCGATGCCGGTGCCGGTGAAATTTTGCTGGCTGATGCCGATAACGATGGGTCTGGGAAAGGTTTAAATGTAGATTTAGCGCGTTCCGTAGCCGAGGTGGTGGATGTACCAGTAATTATTTCGGGAGGGTGTGGTACAGCACAGCACTTTGTTGAAGGTTTTGATATAGGAAGAGCGGAGGGTATTGCGGCAGGGACTTTTTTTTATTTTAGAGATCAAAACCCCATGGAAACCCGTGCGCATGTTCAAAATGCGGGTATCCCAATTAGAATAGAGACTTGATATGAATATCGAATTAGCCGCACATTCCAGTAATTCTGATGTTAGTTTATTTTTGTTAAAACCCGAACTTGTTAGCCAAAAATATGTATCTTGGGTAAATGACCCGGAAGTTAACCAATACTTGGAGTGTCGGTTTATTACGCATACTCTTGAATCGACTAGAAGCCATGTTCAATGTTTGTTGGACTCCCCAGACAATTTGTTTCTTGGCATTAGAAGTAACTTGCTAGGCAGACATGTCGGAAATATCAGAATAGGGCCTATTGATAAGTACCATAGGATGGGAGAAATCGGCATTATGATCGGAGACAAAGAAGCCTGGTGTCAAGGAAATGCAAGCTCGGCGGTATTATTGATGGTGGAGATTGCGCGTGATCTACTTTTGCTGCGTAAAGTTTTTGCGGGGTATTACGCATCAAATATTGCCAGCCAACAATTGTTCGAGAAATGTGGTTTTAAATTGGAGGCTATACGCAAACAACATTTTTTGTTCAATGAGAGGCTAGAAGATGAAGTTATGGTAGGAAAATCTCTTGAGTGAAAATACTTTGAATAAGACGCTATATGAAAACTTGTTTGTATAAGAAGAGTATTCGGGGAATTAATTTTTTTAGCTAATTAATTAGCGTATTAAATTGAATGCCTGTTGCTTAATTTTGTAACCCTTCAGCTCCATAAGTTGCATCAAATGCCATTGCGGAATCTAATTCTTCTCTGGGAGTGGTAAGACGTTGCCCTTCGACCACATTCTTGGTGATGTCAATTCCTTCCTTGTTAAAAATTTGACGGACTAACAGTGCTCCTCCTCGCGCAGCTATAATGAGACCACTGGGAGTGCAACGGTAAATAAGGCCTGCATGGAATGGGTGAAAGTCGGGCTCGCTAGGTTCTGCTTGACAGCCTTTTAAAAAAACCCGGGTCCCGCCTAAGTAAGTTGATGCACCTGCGTATGGATCATCGAATGCGCAAATGAAACGATCCAGTTCATTTACGTTCCAACTCCAGTCAATCCATCCATGCTTGAAGGTATTGATGAATGGATAGTAACTAGAGAACGACTCCTGAAGAGTCATTGTCGTAAACTCTTGGCCTCCAAAAATTTCATCAAAAAACTTTTTGAGAAAGTCCAGCTCTTCCTTAATGGCAGAACTGAAATAATCTTTGGGTTTGCGAGCCGACGCGGGAAAAAAGTAATCCCGTCTTTTAATTATTTCCCCTTTGTGGAAGGTACTTTCGCCTCCATGGATAATTTGAAGATTACAGGCGCCTGTTTTATTGCCGGCAAGTATCTGCCAGGTGTAATGGGCACCACCACGGTATTGTGGCAACGCGATACCCATAAAGTCCAAAAGGCGGCCATTAAATAAAGCTGCTGTTTTTGGTTGAAACAACCAGGCCGCTCCAATTGCAAGTCCCAAGGTTTTCTCGGTTACAGCATTTCCAATCGACCTATCATTGTTAATGTCTTCACAGACCACGGAAGAGACCCCAGTTAGACCTGTTACTTGTTTTAGTGTGTTCCCGTCATTGTCAACAACCTCATTATAATGCCTGGGACTTGTGTAAAGTATAACCTCTACTTTTTGTTCGGAAAGTTGCCTAAGTAATGCCGCAGTTATCCATGACCCTCCTAGAATAATTATGCGCTCTATTTTTCCAAATGATATTTTCATATTCTCAATTTATTAAAAGTGATAAAATGTTGCTCTGCTTATTATTAATCCGATGATAAATTTGTTACTTCTTTTAATAGGTTTTTCTCCAGCCATAAATCTAGGTATTGCGCTACTTCAAAAAGAGGTAGGTCGTATCGTTCTGATATCGAAAGTAGATCAGTCTTACCATCTAAACACGAAGGCAACCCATTCATCAATTGATTCCAACGGCCCGAAACAGAATTGTAATCGACACCATTTTCACTAATGTTTGGAATCGGTTTGTATAAATTGTATTTTGATAAACAAACCAGACCGGCAAAATTTGGTAAATAGATTTGATTTGCTTCCAATCCCTCACAAATTTTTAATACGGTATCAACTGTATCCTGGAGATGTTCTTCAGAAAGTTTGTCAGGTGTATCCTGGTCTGTGTGATATTCCAAAAAAGGCCAACGAGTCAGGCTGATTGAGGGGATTCGGTAGGGTGGTGCTTCAAAAACTGTTTCATCATTGCCATAGATGGTTCTAAATGCCCCAGATTGGTATTCACCATAATTTGATTTAAAAACCTGATGCGCAATGCGATCCAGGAAGCTAACTCCAGAAAAACTTTCTTGTAATCGCAGTTCCTGTTTATTGCCTACAGATTTTAGCATGATAGTTCCGATAATTGAGTTGGCTTGTTCTTCACCTATTTCATCGAGCCAAAACAGTGGACCCAAAAGTTCTGGGGCGACCATTAATTGATAAGTATGTTTTCTTTCGGAAATATTGCTAAGAGATTTCATAACTTCAATCCCTACGGCAACTCCCGATAGGTCATCATTGGCCTGATAAGGGTGGCAATTGTGTGCGTTAAGGAGAATTTTTTTAGTGCTTTTACCTGGCAAGGTATAGACTAAAACTTTCATGTTAGAGGGATAGGTTACAGTTTTTAACTCAATCTTATAGTTGCCTGGTAGCAAGGAATCTTTGATATTTTTGGGCATGCAAAGCCCCCAAAGGTTTTCGTCGGGTCGATATAGTTTCGACCAATGGTAGGGAATTGCATCAGGGTTTTCTGCTGTAAATAGATGAGGGCTTAATTCTTTAAGGGTTAGATGCCCTTCAAAGGATTCGGACAAGGCGGGTACGCCTAGAGGTGATTTTTTGGCGTCATATATGAGACTTCCGTTTTTTCGGATCTCTGCTTTTTGCACCTCTAAACCTTTTGGTATTACCCACCCATTCAGCTCCTTTCCAGAGGGGAATTCAAAAATCTCAAATGGTAATACCTGGCGCAGGAGCTTAGCGGCCCTGTCATTTTCGCTGCCTGTAATAGAGTAGCCAAAAGGAAAAAGTTTTTTTATTAATCCTGTAATATTTTTTTCTGTATTGACCATTAAGAATTATACCATCATATAAAATCAGGGGCTGTGGATTCGCAAATTCCCCTATACTGGTTATAATTGCAACCGGATTTTTTATGAGTTTTGAGAGCTTTTGCTATGGAGGCCTAAATATATACAACGTGCAAATCTATGAAGAACTTACTTTAAAAGTGCAAAAGAAGCAATAATAAAGAAAAGGTGGTGCCTTTTGTGAAATTTTTAAATCTGAGTCAGGAACAAACTAAAACGATTAGGTTTTCTCCGTCAGCTGAATGTGTAGCAAAAAAGTTTAAAAGGTAAGAGATGCTTTTTGTTAAAGCTTTCCTTGTAGCGTATGGTAAAATAAATTTGATTAGATATGATAGTAACTATTCGAACCTATCAAAAAATATCGGGACGCCAGTAAATTAAAAGACAATTCCGAAGCCAATCCCTATCCCGTTGTCATCAAAAATAATATTAAGTTGCAAGAGCTAGAGTTTGCTTACCCAGATAAAAATATACCAGTATGGAGGCAGCTTGCTTTGGAAAATGCTTTGAAAAGCTTATTAGTTTGCTAAGTTCTTCTGGGGAAAATCTACTGAAACAGATATTTTGGTCGAGGTAACTGAATTAGGCAGGGGAGATTATTAATAGATTATAAACCTCTAACCGGTGTCAAGATCGTGCTTGAGATAAATACCTCAGATTTTGTCTCTCAAATGATCTTTCTTAGCGATTCTGGCATTTCGGTGAATATTACCTAAGCTGGTCAGTTTTTTTGCTTATTTGAATAAGCTTGGTTGGCAACTTACGAGAATGGATTAAACACAAATATACGGGGGTGAGGATGTAACTTTCATGTGTTCATGGGAAACGAATAGGGAATAAGCCTTTCTCTACCTGAGCCTGAAGTGTTGGTTTTTTGTAAAGCTATAAGGGTTTGGGAATAGTAAATCCATTAAATTTATAGCTCTTTGGACCAATAGAATTCAAAAATATTACAATATTTGATTCCTGGGTCAGCGCAGGATATGAGGCAAAAGCATCAATAAAACCTTCCAGAAAATGGCAGTGAGCGTAAAGTCGATGAGCTGATTTTCCGATAGGAAAAAAGGAACGTTTGTTCGAAAAGAAAAGCCTCTTATTCCCTCTCGGGGAAAGTTCTTCTGAATTTTATTGGCCATCCTGTTCCTAAGAGCAATTGCTGTTTCTAGAATGTTATTGTTTTTGAGTGATTGAGGGGAGTCGGGTAACTTTTATGAAGTCTTTTCTGGAAGTTGAGAAAACTAGGACTGCTTATCACTCGAATCCATCGAAAAATACAGTTCACAGGTCAAGCCTCTTTGCGCCAAGGATGGAAGGGTGCGACACCGTAATTTCCTTTTTAAATCACTTCTTAATAAAAAGAAAAAATGAATCCGTAGGGATGAAATTATCTGCCTATGATAAACATCAGGTACCCTTAGATAGTTATTGGGAGGAGGTAAATAAAGCTCGAGTGTATCGTTATAATTTAGAGGAAATTTTTAACTCCGTAATGGCCACCACCTACCAGGTAGAGTTTTTTAGTGCTAATAATTTATTCATACCATTTCCCGCTGTTGTGGTTGAGCATAAGAATAGAAACTCAA
>JABJCF010000108.1 GCA_018665625.1 Nitrospina sp.
CGAGCAAAACCAGATGTTCAATTTGGACGGTCACCAGTGGCGTCGTCATCTGAATCAAGAAGGTTCAGATATGATTGACGTTGAAGAGTTTGGTGGAGGCGAGTATGTTCAAGCCTTCTTCAATGCTGGTGGTACGTACAAAAATCCAGGAACGTATCTCTGGATGAACGCACGTACGCCTTACAAACAAGCGGGTCAGTGGGGTTACTTCAAGGTTCTGCCTTCAGGTGACCGTTCCATCCTGCCTTTGGGTAAGGCTACACCGAAAGGTGTAAAAACCGCGTCTCAACCTACGGAAGAAGAGAAATCAGCTTCCATAGAGGAAGACGATCGTCTGTCGATGCGTTAAGATCGATAGATTAAACAAGCAACACCGACAGGGGGGCCATTTGGCCCCCCTGTTTTTTTTTGCCCACTCCGCGCCACCAGGCGTGAGGGGTGTGATGTTTTTTAACTTTCGTGCCCGAATACAGGTAAGGGGTAAATGGGTCGATACTCATAGACCAGATACTATCATCAAGCCTTTTACATAGGCTTATTAACCTATCGTCCTATGAAAAACGGATTGTGTTTTTTCTCTTGTCCCACGGTAGTCGCGGGTCCGTGACCTGGGTGAATGCCTGTGGCATCGGGTAGACGCAGCACCTTTTGTGTGATGGAATTAAATAGATCCTGCCAGGAAGAATTGGCGCGCCCCATAGATCCTGCGAAGATCACATCCCCTGAAAGTAAGGTTTGGTTTATTAGATAAGAAACGCCACCCACAGTATGGCCGGGAGTTTCTATACATTTGATCCGCAATTTGCCCAGAGCCACTTCATCGCCTTCTTTTACAATTTTGAAATTGCTGCTTCCTTTAGGCTTGGGTTCCGTATGATCAATGTAGGTAGGGCAATCAAAGGCATTGCTGAGTTCTCCCAAGCCACCTGCATGATCAGGGTGGGCATGGGTCAATAGGACCATGCTGGGATGAACGCCCATCTCGTGGGCCTTATTGATGATGGTTTTGGGATTGGCTCCGGTGTCCACCACCGCAGTCTCTCCTGTCGCTTTACAACGCAACAGATAACAATTAACCGGATACTCTCCCATAAAAACATTCAGACAAACCAAATCAAAATCGGGATCATCCGCAGGTGCTTCGGGTTCCCATCTTTCCTGGGTAATTTCAATTAAGGCGGGGCCGTCTAAGTCTAAAGCTTTCGCAAGCTTTAATACATCCGAATCCTCGGGTGTTAATTGATAGTTTTCTATTTTTTGGATGTCGGCATCCGGGAGGTCCGTTGCCCGAACCAAATCGCTTCTCGACCATGCTTTCCCGTCACAGGCTTTTTGTAAAATATCTCCCAATTCATCTTCAAGCGGCATTCTGTTGTTCTCCTTTATTTCATTCGTCCTTTAAATACTAATTCTGCAACACCCGATTTGTCTAGCTCTCCCTTACCCGCTTCAACAAGCCGTCGGTATTGATCGAAAGTAGCTTTCGCCAGTGGCAACTCCAATCCAGCGGACTGCGCGAGGTTGAGGGCGATCCCAGAATCCTTGGCCGCATGGGCGGCAGAGAAATAGCATTCATGATCGCGGTTTTGCATGTCTTCGCCATCCGTTTCAAGTACCCGTGATGCCGCACCTGTTTCGCCAAAGACCTCGCGAAGCATTGTCAGGTCCAGTCCCATTGCGTCTCCGAGGCTCAATCCTTCAGCCAATGCGGCGGTGTTGCAGTTCATGATCATGTTGACGAGTGCTTTGGTTTTTGCCGCATGCCCCGCAGGACCAATATAAAGAAGCTTAGAACTCAGTGTTTCAAGAATTGATTTGGCTTGTTCAAAGACCGATTCTTTTCCTCCACACATAAGATAGAGGGTTCCCTCTCGCGCCTGCGTAATGCTGCTGGCCATAAGAGCTTCGAGGTTGGTTCCCCCCTTTGCTTCGACGCGAGCTTCCGCTTTGATGTGGGCTTCGGGGCTGACCGTGGCGAAGTTGATGAAAAGTTTATCCTTTGCATGGCAAAGTAAGCTTGAGGGGTTTGTCTCTGAAAAGATCTCGTCCATGGCCGCATCATCCGTTACCACCGTCAGCACAACATCGCTCAGTTCTGCCACACGAGCAGGGGTTATTGCCGCTTCGCAAGACAGTTCTTTTGCTAAAGACTCCGCTGACGGAGCATGGCGATCCTGAACCGCAGTGATGGCATAACCCTTATCCTTGAGACGCCGGGCCATGTTGGCGCCCATGCGGCCCACACCTACAAAACCGATACGACTTGTCATAATCTAAAATTTCCTTTTAATCGAAAAGTGGGTTGAAAAGATACCCCTATTTATACCAAACTTACGATGCTTTATAATGACCAATTGCCTCCCTCGCTAGAGGGCTATCCTCATCCCATCGATGGCGAGTTCTACGCCGGCTGGTAAATCCTGGGAAACTTTTTCAAAATCGAATTGATGATTGATATGCGTCAGGATGGTTCGCTCAGCCTTAATGGCTTTTGCGGCTTCCAATGCCTGACTGAGATTAAAATGCGTCGCATGGTCTTTGAATCCTAACGCGTTCAGGATGAGTAGCTTTAGTCCTTTTAACTTTTCCATTGTGTGGTCGGGAATGCCGCTACAATCGGTTATGTAAGCACAATCGTGAAAGCGGAATCCATTGATGATCAAATTCCCGTGCTGAATATCCAGAGGGGTGACATTAATATCGCCAAATTGGTAGGTCTTGTCTTCCAGGGTGTGAGGAATTAACTGCGGGATACCGCCGCCAATCTGTTCTGCAACTCCAAAAATATAGCTGAAGTTTTTATTCAAATTATCCAGAGTATTCTGGTTTCCGTAACAAGGGATAGCGGTTTTATTGAAAAAGTTAAAACTTCTAAGTTCATCAATGCCGTGAACATGGTCGGCATGATGGTGGGTGTATAAAACTGTATCGATGGAACGGATATCATAAAGCAAACATTGCTGTCTGAGGTCGGTCGAAGTATCTACTAGAATGGTATGACCCTTTTGCCTTACCATGATTGAGGAGCGCAGACGCTTGTTTCTCACATCCTCAGACTGGCAGACTTCGCAAGTGCAACACAGAGAAGGAACACCTGTGGAGGTACCGGTTCCCATAAACAAAATTTCCATAATATATTTTGCCGATCTGATCGGGGTTTAAAAAAAATATTGTTGTAGCACGTTTGTCATTGTAAGAAGAGGGTTTAGGCGTGTCAAGAAAGGGCTATCATTTTCCTGATTTATGACAATTGAATGCCTCTGGAAAACTATGGTAGAGTAAGCCACCATATATTACTGATTCTATTTTTAGGAGTTAAACATGTCTGCATTAGTTGCGAAACCTGCACCAGACTTTACAGCGCAAGCGGTAATGCCTGATGGCAGTTTTAAAGAAA
>JABJCF010000109.1 GCA_018665625.1 Nitrospina sp.
CGACCAGTTGAGATTGACACTGGCGACAAATGTTGAATCGTTACGTTTGTTTTTTGAAGACAAAAAACTGGACGCAAGTGTTCTGGCAGATCAGCCAGAAATCCATCACAATATTATTTCCCTGATTAAACTTTCTGAGCAAAAAGACCTGCCTGCAACAAATTTTCTACAATCATCTCCCCTGAAATGGTTAAGGGAACATCTTGGAACATCCTGCAAAAAATACGGCTTTATAGGATTTGTGGTCTTCGATGCAACCGGGCTCCAAGTTGGGGCTTTGCTTGATGAGCCGATTGGCAGACGCCAACTTATAGAAAGTTCGGTATTTTTCTACCGATCCATGCAGGGAGAAACTGTGGTTTCCAATCCTTTTGAGGGTGAAGTTGGCCTTCCTGATGAAAAAGGGCAGTTTATTGAAAATCAAACGACTCAGTTTGTATCCACCCCAATCAAAGACCAAGACGGAAACATTTTAGGAGTTTTAGCTTTTCGGCTTCGCCCACAAAAAGAATTTGGAAGAATTTTAGCGATCAGTCGTTTTGGGAAAACAGGTGAAACCTATGCCTTCAATGATAGTGCGTTATTAGTTTCTAACAGTCGGTTCGATTCACAACTTGCAAAAATGGGGTTGATCTCTGGCGATGAATCTTCAATATTTAATATTTCTATTCGTAATCCCGGCAGGGATTTACGAAGAAAACCTCTTTTCCCTGGTGAATCTTCCGAAAACTGGCCCTTAACAGAAATGGCAAAAAACGCCTTGAAGAAAAACTCCGGTTTAAATCTGGAAGGATATAAAGATTACCGTGGAGTTCCAGTTGTCGGTGTATGGATCTGGATGGAGGAGCAGATGCTGGGTATTACCACAGAAATCGATGCCGAAGAAGCGTTTGCCCCCTTAAACATCTTACTATTCTGGTATATGGTTTTATTCGGATTACTTGTCATTTCAACGGCAGCGGGCTTGTACTTAAGATACCGAATATTAAAAACCCGCAAACAAACTCTGGAAAACCAAGATCGTTTGAGTTCTCTAACAAACATAATTGTTGATTCTGTAGTTGCTATTAACCAAAGAGGGATTATTCAGGCCGTCAACCCTGCTGTAGAAAAAGTTTTTGGTTATTGCCCAAAAGAATTGATCGGTAAAAATGTCAAAATATTGATGCCAGAACCCTATTTCAGCGAACACGATGGTTACTTGCAAAACTATCTTAGAACCGGAGAGAAGAAAATAATTAACCTGGTGAGAGAGGTGACCGGTTTGCATAAAAATGGCTCTCTATTTTCCATGGAATTAAGCGTTTCTGAATCCTTTACTGATGATGAGAGGGTATTCGTAGGTGTTCTTCGAAATATTTCAGAACGTAAGGCTACCGAAAAAGCTATTGAGTCGGCCAACCGAGAACGCAACCTGATTCTAAACTCCGCAGGGGAAGGAATCTATGGGCTGGATATAAAAGGCATGACTACCTTTGTTAATCCCGCAGCCTGTAAAATCCTGGGATATACAGAGGAAGAGCTTTTAGGAACAGGGCAGCATATCACCATTCACCATTCTTACCCAGATGGCACTCACTATCCCAAAGATAAATGCCCTATCTATGCCGCTTTTAGAGATGGAAAAATGCATGCAGAATCCGAAGAAGTCTTCTGGCATAAAAATGGCTCCCCTATTCCCGTAGAATATTTGAGCACCCCTATTTACGATGAGGAAAAAATTGTGGGTGCCGTAGTTACTTTTACCGACATCACCGCTCGCAAGGCCAGCGAAAAGGAATTACAACAAGCCTACAATAAGCTGGAAACGCGCATTGAGGAACGAACCCAACAACTGAATCAGGCAAAGGAATTAGCAGAACACCATAACCAGGCCAAGTCCGAGTTCCTTTCCCGAATGAGCCACGAGTTGCGCACCCCCATGAACGCTATATTGGGATTCGCGCAAATTATGGAAGAAAGCCGTAAAGACCCTCTCCCCGATTCTCATAAATCGCGAACCCATCAAATATTGAAAGCGGGAAACCATTTACTGGAACTTATAAACGAAATCTTGGATCTTTCCAGGATTGAAGCCGGAAAAATCTCCGTCTCTCTGGAACCGATCAACATCGCTGAATTGTCGACAGACGTTATAAACGTAATTCGCCCTTTGGCTGAAAAATATCAAATCCAGCTAATCGATAAAATTTCTATGCATGACAACATCTACATTCAGGCTGATAAAACCCGTTTGAAACAGGTTTTACTCAACTTGCTTTCCAACGGTATCAAATACAATCGTAAAGAAGGCAGTGTGACCTTATGCTTGGAAAAACCGCTTAACGGCAATATAAAAGTCCAAATAACCGATACCGGAATGGGAATCGCCCCTGAAAATTTGGTGAGAATTTTTGAACCCTTTGACAGATTGGGTGCTGAAAATAGTGAGATCGAAGGCACAGGAATAGGTATGGCAATTTCCAAAAAGCTGATTGAGCTGATGAACGGAAATATTGAAGTCGACAGCACTCTTGGAAAAGGATCACAATTTTCAGTGTCCCTACCCTATTGCCATACCGTTGGGATTAATAATGGAAAGAACTCCCAAAATTTGGAAAACTCTTCTTTAGAATTCTCTAAGAAGGACTTTACTATTTTATATATTGAAGATAATCAGGCCAACATGTTACTGGTACAGGATATTCTTTCCGAATTCCAAGACATCAAACTACTCACAGCACCTCAAGCCGTAATAGGACTCGATCTGGCTAATGCATATCAACCCAATCTCATCCTTCTGGACATCAATCTTCCCGACATAGACGGATTTGAAGCGTTTAAACGATTGCAAAACATGGAAGAAACTCACGATATACCTGTAATAGCCATAAGCGCCAACGCCATGCAAAAGGACATAGATCGGGCTTTGGCTTTTGGATTTAGAAATTACCTAACAAAACCTATAAACATTTCACAATTTAAAAGTACCGTAAAAAAATTTTTGGTGTGATTGAACAAATATTACCACGACAAATATAAAGAAACCTCTACCGAGTTTAAATTTGACGTTATGAATATAAACTTCTTAAAATCAAAGATCCTAATCGTAGATGATGAACCCGCAAACGTAGAATTGCTGGAAGACATCCTGGAAGAAGAAGGCTACACCTATTTTCGGAGCACCACTGATTCGCGTAAAACGATAGATATGTATGAAGAAATACGCCCGGACTTAGTTTTGCTCGATTTGAATATGCCCTATCTTGATGGCTTCCAGGTTATGGAACAACTTAAAAAATTGGAGCAGGATTCTTACGCACCTATTCTGGTTTTGACTGCGCAATCAGACCGCAACACGCGCCTTCGTGCCCTGGCAGCAGGAGCCCGCGATTTCATCGGCAAACCTTTCGATATAACTGAAGTGACTCAGAGAATTTCTAATATGCTGGAAATTCGTTTGCTGCACAACCAGATAAAAGATCAAAACCGCATCCTCGAACTTAAAGTACAAGATAGAACTTATGAATTGGAAGAAACAAGGCGTGAGGCTATTTTACGTTTAGGCCGAGCGGCGGAATACCGCGATAACGAAACCGGCATGCATGTCATTCGCATGAGCAGACTATCTGCTCGATTGGCAAGGGAAATTGGTCTGGACGAACGGGAATGCCAACTCATACTTCAAGCCAGCCCCATGCATGATGTTGGGAAAATTGGCATTCCAGATAATATCCTTCTCAAACCCGGGCAGCTAGACGACCAGGAGTGGCAAACTATGAAATTGCACCCAGAGATAGGCGCAAAAATTCTTTCTGGCAGCCGATCAGAACTCATGCAAATGGCAGAATCTATAGCACTAACTCATCAGGAAAGATGGGACGGATCGGGTTATCCCTATAAGCTGAAGGGAGAGGAAATACCTCTGGCAGGTAGGATTGTTGCTGTCGCCGATGTATTTGATGCTTTGACAAGTAAGAGATATTACAAAGATGCTTTTTCCGTAGAAGAATCCATGAAAATCATAGAAGAAAATAGCGGTAAAGACTTCGAACCACGATTGGTGAAAGCCTTTAAAAATGCTCTTCCAGAAATGATAAAAATTGTAAATGAACTTACTGACACTGAACCTGCTCACATACTTAAAGTCTACCGAGATTCTTCTATCCCCGATCCAGCAACATAACCTTTCAATTGCCTGGTAAAAACTTTTTACAAAACCTATACACGATTGCTGCCTTATCGATCAGCTTACCTTTCAACCAGGCCTTCCGGTCAAACAGTCTTTTATGAGTATCGAATAGCAGCTTAGGTATCTCCAACTTCTCCGGGCATCGGGGGAGACAATCTCCGCACTCAGTACACTTCGACGCAAAATTTCCAGGAAACCAGTGACCTTCACCTTCGAACATGTTGTATCGAAACTTTCCATAATCTTCCATCTCATAAGCTTCTAGCAGATTTCGAAACCGCAATACTTCTGGAATATTTATCTCTTCAGGGCAAGGCAAGCACTCGTGGCAAAGAGTGCAAAGGTCTGCCGCTTCCTTCAATCGGCTGTCCATCTGAAACTGAATCTTTCGTTCTTTTTCAGTAGAGGACTCTTCATCCTTTAAAATAGAAAGGTTCTGTGGAAAATGCGCGGGCTCATGCATTCCCATGCTCAGCGTTGTGATTTCTGGATATTGTAAACAAAAACGACCATTGAATTGAATCGCTGTCATCGGTTCACAGGTCTCACGGACAATGTCTGAAGGCTTCCACAACATGCCGCCTTTTTCATTGGGGGAAATTATGAAAACCCCTATATCTTTTTCACCAGCTAATTTAACGGCCTCAAAATTTCTTTGAAAAAAGTAATAATAATGCAGGTTCACAAAACTGAACAAATCCGTATTAAGGGCTTGCAAAATAACATCCAAAGAACCGTGAGTGGAAAACCCTATATGACGAATCAATCCTTCTTCTTTCAGTCGATGTAAAACTTCAACCGGGCCTCCTGGCTTTACTGCCGCCTGCAAAAGTTCTTCGTTATTTATGCCATGCCAGCCATAAAAATCTAAGTAATCCAACTTCAAGCTGAGTAACTGCTCTTCAACCAGCGCCCGGGTTTCATCACCTGTCATCGGCGCCCCTTTTGTCATCATCTTGAATTGATCGCGTGGAGTTCCCAGTTCTTTTAGGGCCACTCCATAAAGGTGTTCACTCTTCCTGTAGCCATAAGCTGTTTCTATATGGTTGATTCCCACATCGAACGCCTGCTTTGTGGTTTCAATACAATTTTGAATAGATTCGGCAGGCAAATGGTTTCGCGGCGGATTCCAACCATGCTTGAACCGCATCCCCCCGAGGGTAATTACAGAAATTTGTTCATTAGTTTTGCCAAAACGACGGTATTCCATATAGAAATTATGGGCGACCCCTCTAGTGTAAGCAAGAAAATCATTGAGATCGCCAAGAAAACACCCTATACTGTTTAAGAACAATAACTTACATCGCCCAACGGATACTAAGCAATGGCAGAGTTTCGCTTTATTCATTGTTCCGACTTACATATAGACAGTCCCTTTAAAGGTCTAACCACCCAAGCTCCGTCTCTTGCCAATGACTTACGAGAGTCAACTTTCAAAGCGTTTCAAAATATTGCCCGATTTGCTTTGCAGGAAAAAGTAGATGCCATTCTAATTGCAGGAGATGTATTTGATGGGGCCGATCGTAGCCTGCAAGCGCAATTGAAATTTCGCCGCATACTTAAGGAGCTATCTGATCAAAATATTAAATCTTTCATAGTTCACGGCAATCACGATCCATTGAATAGTTGGGCACACACCTTGGAGTGGCCCGAGCATGTAACTATTTTCCCCGGAAATAAAGTCCATCATGTCCCGGTTAAAAAAGATGGAAAAAACGTAGCCTGGATTTATGGCATTAGTTATCCAGAAAAAGAAGTCACAGAAAACCTGGCATTAAAATTTAAAAAAAATGAAGAAGAAGGTTTTTCAATAGGACTTCTTCATACCAATGTGGGTCAACAACCCGGACACGACAATTACGCTCCCTGCTCCATAAACGATCTAGTTTCAAGAAACTTTGATTATTGGGCTTTGGGACATATCCACGAATTTAAAGTCCTACGGGAAAATGATCCGGCAATCGTCTACTCAGGTAATACGCAGGCAAGACATTTAAACGAGACCGGACAAAAAGGTTGCTGTCTGGTCACCTTAAATAAAGATTGCCCCCCTGAAATAAGGTTTATAGCTACCGATGTAGTTAGCTACCGCTCTGCCACTGTTGATCTGCAAAATGCAGAAAACATTAATGACGTATTAAGAAACATTCAGGTTCAATGCGAGGAAATTGCTAAAGAATCCATACCTCGCGAAGGTGTTGTTGCACGCCTAACCTTAACAGGAAGAACATCCGTCCATAAAGAATTACAATCGTTAGGGGTTATGAATGCACTGACCGAAGAAATCCAAACCTTTTTTGAAGGCCACTCCCCCTGGTTGTCGGTTGAACTAAACACCCAAACGGCGGGAATTTTTGACATCGAAAATCTGAAAGAAGGAAAAGATTTCATTGCCGATCTGGTAAACCTTTGCGACGAAACAGAAAAAAAAGAACTAAATAATAAAATTCGGGACTCAATCAAACCCGTTTTTGAAACCTGGGTCGGAAGAAAATATCTTGAAAATTTTTCACCAGAAGAAATGGACACACTCATTAAAAAATCCCGCAATCTGGCTCTTGATCAGTTGGTGGACCAGGACAACACTTAACAAAATTTAAAATGCAACTCCGAGAAATACATATCGACGGTTTTGGTATCTTCTGTAATAAACGAATCACCGGATTAAAACCTGGCCTCAACATAATTTACGGGGAAAACGAATTCGGCAAAACCACAATGCTGGAATTCATTCGCAGGATACTTTTCGGCTTCCCCACCAAAAAAGATAAAACCAACCTTTATCACCCAGTGAATGGGGGGTCTATGGGTGGAAGCCTGAAAATCGAATTACAAAATGGTGAGGGATTGGTCATTTCACGAACTCCGGGAACTCATGGTGGGGATGTGAGAATATCTACTCCACAAGAAGTTTTGCGAGGACAAGACATACTCAACCATGTACTAGGTAATGCTTCAAAAGATATTTATAAAAACATCTATGCCTTTACCCTTGACGAACTTCACGACTTCAACAGTTTAAGTGGAGACGAAGTAAAAAACCGTATTTACGGGGCCGGATTAGGGCTCGGCAACTTGTCACTTAAAAGCATAGAAAAAGAATTGGAAAGTTTATGCACTCAAATTTTTCGTCCGCGTGGTTCCTGTCAGCTCAATGACCTACTCGAAAAAATAAAAACCAATGAACAGGTAATCCTTTCAATTCAAAAAAACCTAGCTCTTTATGATGACCTGCAAAGCCAATATAAAAAAATGCAGGAGACCAAAACAGCAGTGCAAAACTCCCTTCAAGATATGGAATCCGAAAAAAGAATTCTCGAGAGCCAAATCCATCTCTACGAAGATGCTATTCAGTACATGGAATCAAGGCACAAACTTAAATCGATGGAGGACCTGTCACAATTCCCTGAAAATGGCCTTAACACCTTTAAGTCTCTACAGAACCAAAAAGAAAACCTGGAGCATCGCCTGATCGAAGAACAGGGATCCCTCAACACATTGAAAGACTCACTAAAAGATTTAAAAGTAAACCATGACCTTCTAAAACATGAAGAAAACGTCCAACGACTTCAACAATCCACCCATTCAATTCATTCTGCATTGCAGGATTTAGGAAAAGTCCAGATCGAAAGGGAAGATCTGGAAATGCAAATTACCGAAGAAATAAAATCCATCGATCGGAACTGGGATGAAGAAACATTATTGAACTTTGATTTAACTGAAGCCGAAAAAGACCAGATCGATCATTATTCCGAAGAATTTGAAACCTTGAGGAAGGAACAAGACCTTTACCTAGACCGTCTGGAAAGCCACCGCAGACTTAAAGCCGAAGAGCAATCCAAGGGCTGGAATATTCCTGAATGGCTAAAACATTTTCACTATGGTTTTGCGGGAACAGGTGTTGTCGGCATTATTTTGGGTGGATACCTTTTTAATATTCCTCTTTTGACAGCAAGCATATTAATGATAGGTGGCGGAATTTTTCTTTTCAAAAAAATTCTTGAAGAGAAAAACAGCTTCTCTAAAGAAGATATGGCGGAAAAAAATCTGGCCCACCAATACGAAAAAAAGAAAGAGGAACTGGATGGAAAATTCGATGACTGGAGGCAATGGCTGAAGGAACGCAAACTGGACCCTGGCATAGCCCCCATAACAACAAAAAATATCGGAAAAACCGCACGTCAGATTAAAGCTCTGATCGCACAACGCGGTAGACTGGATGAAAGAATAGATCAAATGCATGAAACCATGAAGGAAGCGCTCGATTTCATTTCTTCTCTGGCCTCTTCAGTAGACACCGTTTCTCTAAAAAATGAAATCCCAGTAAATATTGAAATTATTTGTAACGCATTTGATGAAAGTAAGGCCAACCGGGATCGTAGCTTATTATTGGAGAATCAGCACAAAGAGCAGAATGATAAGATCTCTCGACTTGAGGAACAGTTAAAAAGCAATTCCGATGAAATTGAAAAATTCTTTCGTTCTGTGGGAGCGAGTGACATTGAAAACTTTCACACCAAACAATCTGCTTATGAAATATACCAAGCACTTGAAAAAACTGTGGAACAAAAACGTGGAATCATTCATTCCAATGTTGGTTTAGGGCAACATTTTGAGCAGTTCCTTGAAGATATCCAATCCACTCCCCTGGAAGAGATAAAACAGAAACTTGGGAAGGGGCTCACAGAATATGCAGAACTGCAGGATACCAATGAACAATTGCTGCAGGATATGGGTGAAACCCGCAATGAGTTGGAGAAACTATCATCCAACAACGACCTCGTTGCCCGGCAAAATGAATTGGAATCCCAAAAACAAGAAATAAGGACAGTCGCAAAAACCTGGGCTTCCTATCGCAGTGCCCTGGTATTGATAGAAGAAGCTAAATGCAGATATGAAAAAACTCGTCAACCTGGAGTTATTCGCGCTGCGGAAAATCTATTTTCCGAGATTACAGGCGGAACCTATGGCCACATTATTAAACCTGTGGACAGCGACGACATTCTCATTGAAAAC
>JABJCF010000110.1 GCA_018665625.1 Nitrospina sp.
AGGCAATATCAAAACCTATAACGTAACAAATATGGGTTTTATTCAAGGTAACCTGTTTGCGGAGAATAAAGTCGCTCTGATGAACGACAGCCGATTGACCGGTGATATATCTACTTACCATTTAATCATCGACGAAGGTTCCAACTTCGAAGGTCGTTGTAAGATGATTGAAGAAGCCCCAAAATCTGTCAAAGAGGAAATGGAAATGCTGGAAAGGCCTGTTCCTAAGACGGCGAAGGTTTCCAAAGCATCCAGTGACTTGAAGTCATCCACGGCTGGCGGTAAATCATTTTTCCCATTAAAAAAGGCCGCTCGAATTGCGTCTGTTGTTCTGGTGATCGCCGGAGTGACCTGGCTTTATCCACGCGAGGGAGACAAGCTGGAGCCTTTGGTTAAGAATGGCTACGAGCTTATTGCTGAGAAAAATTACGCCGATGCGGAGATCGTTTTTAAAAAAGCTCTGACGGTTTCGCGTGTTGAATCTCGAGTGTATGCGGGGTTGGGAGACATTTATTTTGAAGACAAGCGTTATAACGATGCGTTGGCACAGTTCCAAAGAGCTATTGACTTAAGCCCTGCTAATCGGGAATACCGTATTAAGCAGGCAAAAACATATTCTTCCAAGGGGCAGTTGCAGGAGGCAATAAAATCCTATCAACAAGCTGTAGAAATTGACCCTAGGAGTGGGGTTGCTTTCTACTATCTGGGTCTTTTATATTTGGAACAGAAAGATATAGATAAAGCTCGTGAATCTCTTGAGATGAGTGTTGAGTTGGATGCAGATTCTTTTGAACCTCATGTGGCGTTGAGTCGGCTTTATTCGCAAGAGAATTCATATGATCAAGCCATTGCAGAAATTAGTGAGGCGATAAAACTTAAAAATGATAAACCCAGCCTGCATCTGACTTTAGGGACACTTCTTTTGGAAAGTGGTCAGGAAGATGAGGCCGTGAAGGCCTTCAAAAAAGCGGCAGATTTATTTCCGCAAAACTTCTCCGCACAAATTCGTGTTGCCGACTGGTACTACACCAAGGGCATGCTTGAGCAGTCTCTTGAAACCTACAAGGTTGCAGAAACTCTCGACTCCGATAACCCTGTTGTACAGGCCCGGCTGGGAAAAATTTATGTAGACAAGAACGAAAACAAAAAAGCTAAGGTGGCGTTGGAAAAAGCCATTAAGCTAAACCCAAAAGACGCCCAAAGCCATTACCAACTGGGAAGGCTAGTTTCCGAAGAAGGGAAATGGGGCCGCGCTCAGTCGCTATTATCCAACGCTATTTCTCTAGATACTAGACACGGAGCTTCCCATTATGAGTTGGGCATTGTGTTGTTGGGTCGAGAGAAATTAGACTCGGCTAGTGATGAATTTCAAAAAGCTTTAGACTTGGAACCAAAGAACTCGGACTTTATCATGGGGTTAGTACTCGCATTGGTCGAGAAAAAGAAATTGGATAAATCGTTGGAGCTACTTCTTCCCATTACCAAGATAGAGAAGGATAACCCAAAAATCTTTTTTGCTATCTGTAATGTTTACATGAAGAAAGGTTATTTTACAGTTGCCACCGGGCATTGTGAAAAATCTCTTGAGTTAGACAAAAATAACTATGAAACCATGAATCGTCTGGCTTGGTTGTACGCAAAGAAAAGAATCAAACTCAATAAAGCTTTTGAACTTTCAAGTCAGACTCTCAAAGAATTTCCAAAACGAGCTGAGTTCATTGATACTTTATCAGAGATATTTTATGTGCGCGGAGAACCTATAAAGGCGAAGGAAAAAATTCAAGAAGCCATTTTGTTGGATCCCAACAACACTTACTATAAGCAACAACTGTGGAAGTTTAAGAATGTAAAGCTTAAGTCAGCCTCTGCCGGATAACGTTTAAAGAATCCCCGTTCCTTTAAATCCTATATAAGAAAAATAAGCCAGAAGTAAAATGGTTCCCTTTAGTTTGCCCAGTGAGTGGTTGCCAAACGTTATCATTGTAACTAAGAGTAATGTGATAGAAGTGGCGATGGTCAAGTCTGGCTGAATGAGTTCTTTGATATGCAAAGGATGAAGGGTTGCGGTGAGACCCAGAACCATCAGAATATTGAAGATATTGCTGCCAAAGATATTTCCGATAGCCATTTCTCCATGACCTCGTTTTGCGGC
>JABJCF010000111.1 GCA_018665625.1 Nitrospina sp.
TAAAAAAATTAAATGTTGAAGTCTATAAGAATTATCCAGATGCGCTGATGATAGCGGAAGAATCGACTGCTTGGCCGGGAGTTTCGAAGCCAACCTATTTAGGAGGTTTGGGATTCGGTTTGAAGTGGGATATGGGATGGATGCACGACCTTCTATCTTATATGGGTAAAGACCCTGTTCACAGAAAGTACCATCACGACCAATTGACATTCCGTTCTCTTTACGCATTTAGCGAGAACTATGTTTTGTCATTATCACATGATGAAATGGTTCACGGTAAAGGTTCATTAATAGAAAAAATGAGTGGGGATACCTGGCAAAAATTTGCCAACCTACGCTTATTATTTGGTTGCATGTATGCTCAGCCAGGGAAAAAACTTATTTTTATGGGCGGAGAATTCGGGCAATGGAAGGAATGGAATCACGATTCAAGTTTGGAATGGGAACTCCTGAATCAAGACACGCATTCGGGTTTGCAGAAATGGGTGGGTGATCTGAACAAACTTTATCGTAATTACCCATCTCTACATTCCAATGATCTGGAAGAAAAAGGTTTCGAATGGGTTGACTGCGGCAATGCTGAAGAGAGTGTGCTAGCTTTTATTCGAAAGGATGAAGAAGGGTTGGCGCAAATGGTAATCGTCTTAAACTTTACGCCCACGCCGCGTTATAATTACGAGATAGGGGTTTCGCAATCAGGGCTTTGGAAAGAAGTTCTCAACAGCGATGCCAAAGTCTATAACGGCAGCGGAATTGGAAATATGGGTGGCGTTGAAGCTTCTTCAAACCCCGTAAATGGAAAAACCTTTTCCTTGAAACTCAATCTCCCTCCTTTGTCTGCTGTATTTTTATCAAAAGCCTAATGTCAAAAAAATTCATTTGTATTCATGCTCATTTCTATCAGCCTCCCAGAGAAAACCCCTGGACGCAGGAAATCGAAATTCAAAAGTCTGCCGCCCCATATAAAAACTGGAATAAAAGAATCACAGAGGAGTGTTACGCCCCTAACGCAAGAGCTCGAATACTTGATGAAAGTTCTCGGATTAAAAAAATAATAAATAATTATTCAAGAATAAGTTTTAATTTTGGCCCAACTCTTTTGAGCTGGTTAGAATCTCAATCCCAAGAAACTTATCAGGCAATTCTTGACGCCGATAAAGAGAGTCAAGGATTGTTTGGTGGGCACGGGTCGGCATTGGCGCAACCTTATAATCATATGATAATGCCACTTGCCAATTCTCGAGACAAGTTAACGCAGATTCTTTGGGGTATAGAAGATTTTAAATACCGTTTTAATAGGGAGCCGAAAGGAGTTTGGCTTCCTGAAGCCGCAGTGGATATTGAAACACTTGATTTGTTAGCCGGGGAGGGGATTCTTTTTACGCTTTTGGCTCCGAGTCAGGCTAAGCAGATTAAAAGCCAAAAAAACTCAAATTGGGTATCTGTGGATGAGAACTCTCTGGATACCTCTCGCCCTTACAAGATAGAACTTCCCTCGGGTCGGAAGTTTAGTATTTTTTTCTACGATAAGAATGTATCGCACCAGTTGGCTTTTGAAAATCTCCTTAGTAATGGGGATAAATTTTTAAAAGGCCTGACATCCAAATTTTCTACGGATTCAGGGAAACCCGAATTGGTTCATGCTGCTACCGATGGTGAGAGTTATGGGCATCATCATAAATTTGGGGATATGACCTTGGCCTATGTTTTGGACCAGTTGAGCAGTCATGAAAAATTTTCGCTGACCAATTATTCGCAGTATTTGGAACATCATCCTCCTGTATGGGAGGTGGAAATTGTTGACAACACTTCATGGAGTTGTGTGCATGGAATAGAACGTTGGCGCAGCAATTGTGGTTGCCATACTGGAGGTCAGGAGGGTTGGTCGCAATCCTGGAGAAAGCCTTTGCGAGAATCCCTGGATGAACTTCGTGATCGATTTAATGATATTTTTGAAGAATCGCTGAAGCCTCTTATAGAAGACCCTTGGGCGGCGAGGAACGCATATATTCAGTTACTCCAACCAGAGGGCGATTTTGAAAAGTTTTTTAATGCGCATGGTAAAAAAACTTTAAAGGAAAATGAAAAAACTGAAATTCTTAAATGGATGGAAATTCAAAGAAACGCCATGCTCATGTATACCAGTTGTGGTTGGTTCTTCAATGATATTTCCGGGATTGAGACAGAACAGATCCTGCGTTATGCATCCTATGCTCTAGAGTTGTTTTCCCAGTTGGAAGAGTCTGATCTTGAATTGCAATTTTTGGAAACTTTAAAATCAGCGAAAAGCAATGTCCTCAAATGGAAAAATGGATATTATATTTATTCGAATATGGTGGAATCCAATAGAGTCACTGAAGAACATATTTTTTCCTGTGGTTTATTGGCGCACTTATTGAAAAGAACAGATGAGATTGTTTCGGTGGGTACTCACACTGTTGAAATAATAAGCATGGAGGAAATAAAATCTGGGGTTTCAGAACTCTTTTATGGCAGGGGAGAGAGCGTTTCCAAAGCCATGCAGGAAAAAACCCCTATGGGATTTTTTGTGGTTAATGAGGGGGATGGGGATTTTAAAATCTATGTGTCATCTTCTTTGAACAAAATAGCAGAGGTTAGTGACGAAATTATTGCTTTGTTTCAGTCTCAGGGAGCCCTTAAAGCACAAGAGGTGCTCAAGAAAAATTTTGAGATACCCATTTATCCGAAACAAGAGATATTTCATTATTATTTTGATCGACTGGCAGACGAATTAGGAAAAATATTTTGGTCAGAAAATAAAGATTTGAAAAATAAACTTTTCGAAAATCAGAAAAAAATCAGATTGCTTCACAACAGGTTTGATACCCCACTTCCTTCAAGTGTATTTAGTTTGTCGAGAGAATTTTTGGCGGCTTATTGGTTAGAGATTTTAGAATCTACCGAGCCGTGTGCAGACCAGATAAGACAATTGATAAAGTTTGCGGATGGGGCCTCCATAGATAGTGAGGAATTCAGATATGCTTATGAGGAGAAATTAAAACATTTGATTGAAAGAATTTCGAAATCCCCTTCTGAAATTGAGCTTGTAGATCAATTGAACTCCATATTGGGGTTATTGGACTCTGTTCCTATGAAAATACATCTATGGGATGCCCAGAATGAAATCTTCGAAATTATAAATTCTTATTACCCTGGAATGAATGCAAAAAAGAATGACGGAAATAAAGAGGCCAAAGAATGGTTGGATAAAATGAATGCCATTTTAAAATTTTTGGATATAAGTCCACAGGCTCTAATATGAAGGTTTGTATTGATTAAAGTATGAAAAGCCAAAGACAAAGCGGAATACTGTTGCATGTTTCATCCTTGCCCTCCCAATTCGGAATTGGAGATATGGGGCCGGGAGCCTATCATTTTGTTGAATTTCTAAAACAAGCCAGACAAAAAATTTGGCAGATACTTCCTTTAAATCCTACTACGGTTGGTGACTCTCCTTATTTCAGTCCTTCTGCCTTTGCAGGAAATTTTTTATTAATAAGTCCTGAGAAAATGGTTGAAGACGGGTGGTTGGAATCTTCCGATCTTGAAATTTCTCTTAACTTCTCAGATACAAAAGTTGATTATGCTGAAGTAGGAGAGTTTAAGCGCGGTCTTTTAAAAACGGCCTTTGAGCGAGTTACGAGATTAAATGTTAAGTATGAAAAATTTTGCGAGGAAAATAGTTTTTGGTTGGAAGATTACTCTTTTTTTGTTGCTTTAAAGGACCAATACGATGGTGCTGTCTGGGTGGATTGGCCTAAAGGAATCCGTTGCCGGGAAAAAAACTCAATCAATGAGTTGAAGGAAAAATTGCGACGGAAAATTGATTTTGAGAAATTCGTGCAGTACCTTTTTTTTGAGCAATGGAAAAGTTTGAGGAAATTCTGTAACGATCAAGGTGTAGAAATATTTGGTGATTTGCCCATCTATGTTACTCAAGATAGTTCTGATGTCTGGGCGAACCCTGAGTATTTTAAGCTAGACGACAACGGGAATCCTACGGTAGTAGCCGGAGTGCCTCCTGATTATTTTAGTAAAACAGGGCAACTCTGGGGCAACCCCGTTTATGATTGGGATGTGTTGAAACAGGACTCCTACCAATGGTGGATGCAGCGGTTGCAGTACACTCTTGGAATTATGGATATTACGAGAATTGATCATTTTAGGGGCTTTTTAGCAGCCTGGGAAGTGCCGGCGGGAGATAAGACAGCCGAAAATGGTTTTTGGCAGCCGGTTCCTGGGGTTGAGTTTTTTTCAAAGGTTTTAGAAAAGTTTTCTGATGCAAATATTGTTGCCGAGGATCTTGGGCTGATTACCGATGAAGTTAGAGAGTTTATGGATCATTGTGAATTTCCAGGAATGAAAATATTGGTTTTTGCGTTTGATTCTGATTTGAAAACGAATCCATACTTGCCACATAATTTTTCTGAAAATTGTGTTGTGTATACCGGCACCCATGATTGTAATACAGTTAAGGGATGGTTTGAAAACGACATGTCATCTCATCAGAAATCGAATTTGTTTGAGTACCTTGGGAAAAGGGTTTCGGCAGAAGAAATTTCTGGGGAGTTAATTAAGCAAGCCCTGGGATCGCCAGCCTGTATATCCATTTTGCCAATGCAAGATGTGCTTGGGTTGGATGAGTCAGCCAGATTTAATTTTCCCGGGACGAAGGAATTTAATTGGCAATGGCGAATGCCGGCTTCCTGTATGACCCCGGAATTGTCTGATCAATTAGCTTTCCTGATTGACGAGTTTGGCAGGAGCGGTTGAAGGAGCAGTAGGATCAATTCCCCAAATATCTTTTGCGTATTCAGCCACGGATCGGTCACTTGAAAAGAAACCCATATTGGCAGTGTTCAATATGGATTTTCGAGTCCAGGATTCTTCATCCTGATATTCTTTTGCCGCTTGCTCATGGCTTTCTATATAAGATTCCAAATCTGCGAGTATCAAATAGGGATCTCTCTGTGTGAAAAAATAATCGGTAATAGGTTGAAACAGTTCAGGCGCTTCTGGTGAGAAAAAACCGTTTCCGATTTGGTCCAGGGCTTCTTTAACTTCTGTGTTATTGAGGTAGATTTCTCTTGGGTCAAAATGTTCCTGTTTTTTCTTTTTTACTTCTTCTGCAGTAAGTCCGAAGATAAAAATATTTTCTTTTCCTACTTCTCTTAGTATTTCTACATTTGCACCATCCAACGTTCCAATGGTTAAAGCCCCATTTAAAGCGAGCTTCATGTTCCCGGTTCCCGAGGCTTCCATTCCCGCTGTTGAAACTTGTTCTGACAAATCTGAACCTGGAATAATCACTTCTGCTACAGTTACAGAATAGTTTGGAATGAAAATAATTTTTAGTCTGTCATTAACTCTTGGGTCATTATTGGCTTTTTGGCCAATGGCATTGACAAGTTTGATTATCAGTTTTGCCATCGCATAACCTGGCGCCGCTTTGCCGGCAAAAATCTTGGTATAGGATCCTGTGACCTGATCTGGATTTTTGATTAGACGGTTATAGAGAATGATGCAATGCAGGAGATTTAACAACTGTCTTTTATATTCATGAAAGCGCTTGATATGTACGTCAAAAATTGACTCCGTATTTACTTCAATTCCTACCCGGTCAAGAATAAATTTTGCGAGTCTTGCTTTATTTTCGTGCTTTACTTCACGCCATTTTTTACGAAACTCAGGTTCCTCGGATTTGGGTTTAAGAGCTTGGAGCTCGGAAAGATTTTTTACCCATTTGTCTCCGATATTTTTGTTTATCAGATTTGAAAGGCCTGGGTTGCATGCTTTTAGCCATCTACGTTGGGTGATGCCATTGGTTTTATTGTTGAATCGCTCAGGATAGATATCATAAAAATCTTTGAACACATCGTTCTTAAGAATTTCTGAGTGGATTTCAGCGACACCATTAAGGGAATGGCTGCCTACAATTGCCAAATGAGCCATGCGGATCGATTTTGAAAAGCCTTCTTCGACGAGTGACATTCTTCTGAGGCGTTCGTTATCATTAGGATATTTTTCCTGCACTAATTTTAGAAGTTGGTCATTGATCTTAAATATGATCTGTAAATGCCGAGGTAGTAAATCTTGCATTAACTCGAGTGGCCATTTTTCCAATGCTTCTGGGAGAATGGTGTGGTTGGTGAAGCCAAAAGTTTTAACGGTGATATCCCAGGCCTGGCTCCAGGTCAAACTCTCTTCGTCTATGAGAATCCGCATGAAATCAGCAATTGCCAGGGCAGGGTGGGTGTCGTTCATTTGTATTGCCACCTTGCTGGGAAATAGTGAAAAGTCGGAATGTGATTTCTTAAATCGACGAATGATGTCCTGTAAAGAGGCAGAAACAAAAAAGTATTCCTGTTTTAATCGTAGTCTTTTTCCGTTCCTATTTGCATCACTGGGGTAAAGGACTTTTGAAATGATTTCTGTATTATGTTTATCTTTTAAGGCTTCGAAATAATCACCCTCATTGAATAATTTTAGATCGAGTTCGAGATCTGAACGCGCGCCCCACAACCGTAGGTTGTTGACGGTCTTATTTTTATAGCCTGGAACTGGAATGTCAAAAGGCATTGCCATTACTCGTGAAGTATCCACCCATTGGTGCTTGGGTTCCCCTTTTTGGTCGAGAGTTGTTTCGACTCTTCCTTCGAACTGAACTGGATATAAAAAGCGAGGGCGAGGTATTTCCCAGGGGCTGCCACTGCGCAACCAATTGTCAGCCGATTCTACTTGATAGCCGTTTATAATTTTTTGGTAAAAGATGCCGAATTCATAGCGAATTCCATATCCCCAAACCGGCACACCCAGTGTCGCTAGAGACTCCATAAAGCATGAGGCTAATCGGCCGAGACCCCCATTACCCAAACCTGCTTCAATTTCCATTTCTTCGAGATCGCCGATGTCATAACCTAATTCACTCAAAGCTCGAGAAAACTCATCATAAAATCCGAGATTGATCAGGCTATGATTCAGCAGACGTCCAATCAAAAACTCCATAGAGAGGTAATAAACTCTCTTGGAATCATTCTCATAATAAGAATGTTGAGAGAGTAGCCATTTTTTAATTAGGCGATCTCTGACGGACAAAGCGAGACTGGTGTATAGGTCCCTTTTAGTAGCAGATAAATGGTCATCTGCAAGAGAATATTTGAGGTGAAATTCGAATGATTTTTTTAAAGCTTCAACGCTGGTTTCATCTGCCCAGTCATGGTTATTTTCAATCATGAGGTAATAATTTCTTTTCGGCTAAGGATTGGGTAAGGACAATGGAATGTTGGAGGTGAAAAATTTAGTTGCAGGATCAAAGTATTCAATTATATATAATATATTAATTTATAAAAAATTGCATGAATTAGCTTTAAAGTAAATCAAAAAATTTTCCAATTTTTGCCTTTGTGCGTGTAAAGCTTTAAACTACTTTTTTGAACTCCTAAAGAATTCCCGAGATTTCAAGGCATGCGACCTATCTATACAATTTTAAAACTATTATTAATTCTGTTTTTTTTCGGGGCAGGAGGATGTCAGCAGGACCCCTCATCCAGCAGAGAAAACCTTGCCCGAGTGGTAGTGGCTATGGATGCGACGTTCATCCCCATGTCATTTATGAATAGTGAAAACCAGTTGGATGGATTTGAGGTGGATTTGCTTAAAGAATTGGCACAGGATGCAAATTTTGTATATGAGTTGGTAAATGTTGAGTGGGGAGGGTTGTTCGGGGGATTGGTCACAAAGAAATTCGACCTTGTTATAAGTTCTGTGGGAATTATTGAAGAGAGGAAGAAAAAGATGGCCTTCAGTATTCCTTATTTGCAAAGTGGTGTGGCTGTGCTGGCCCGAGATGATATTAAGGGAATAGATACTTTAGAGGATTTAGAAAAACAAAGCGCCATAGTGGGAGCGCAAATAAACACGACCTCCTATTATTTTCTACAAAAGTATCCTGGAATAAAAATTAAGACTTTTGAAAAATTTGGTCATGCTGTGATTGATTTGGCGAATAGAGGGGTGGATGCGGTAGTGGGTGATTCGGTTCAGGCAAATTATTATTTTAAGAAAAATAAAGACTTGATGGGAAAGGCCCGGTTTTTGGGATCAAGAATGACATCGGAATTTTATGGAATCGTTATCCGCAAAGAGGATAAACAACTCAAAAGTAAAATCGATGCCAGCCTGAACCGACTTTTAAAAAATGGAACGATTAGCAGATTGCATCAAAAATGGGAGTTGGGAGAGTTTGCAACTGTTCCGGTTTCGGACGGCTAGCTTTTTTTAGCCGGGCATGCCTGCTGAAAAAAACAGACTGCCTGCTATGCACCCTGTGAGTAAAGTGGCGAGAAAAGAGGTCCACAATGCTTGCAGCCCAATAATTGAAATTTCATGTGCACGTGGCGGGACTAAAGCAGAAAGTCCTCCCACAAAAATCCCCATGCTGGAAATATGAACAAATCCGCAAAGAGCATAAGTCATAATGGTCATAGACCGTAGGCTGAGAGCGGAATCGGTTGCCTGGATAGAGGCTAGTGAAAAGTAGGCCGATACTTCTGTTTCAATGAATCTCGAGCCTAAAATCTGAGAGGCCAGTTCCCATTCTTCTGGTCTTAATCCGAGTAATACAGAAAAAGGAAACGTGATCCACCCCAGCAATCTAATCGCCGACAGGGGATGGCCTTGGACATTTGGAAGATTGCTAAGTAAGAGATCGAATAATGCTTCCAAACCCAGCACGATAATGAGAACCGTTGCAATGCCTACTGCCATTTTGACTCCTTGACTCCCCCCCTCTACAAAGGCGTTCATTAAACCTGTGTGGTTTGAAATTTCGCTGTCATCTTTGCCGGGTTTGCCTAATGTTTCGGGTTCTTCCCGTTCGGGATAGAAAAGTTTGCTGATCAGTATGGCGCACGGTATGGATATCAATGATGCCGAAACAAGATGCCCTGCAATATTTGGGAAGATTTTGTGTAATGCAATGACATAGATCCCCATTACGGTGCTGGCGACCGTTGCCATCATGCAGGTCATTAAGGTTAGTAATTCAGATCGGGTCATTTTTGCTAAATAAGGGCGCACGGTTAAGCTTGATTCGATGCCGACAAATAAGTTTGCCGAGGCAGCCAGCGATTCTGCCCCTGATAAAGAAAGAATGCGGTAAAAAACTTTTGAGAAAAATTGAACCACCTTTTGCATGATTCCCAGCTTGTACAATCCACCTAATAGCGCAGAAAAGAAAATCACTGAGGGAAATACCTGAAAGGCAAGAACAAACCCAACTGAAGGTGTGCCATCTGGCAATACCTGGCCTGGGCCAAGAGCAAGGGGGCCGAATAAAAATATAGCGCCTTTATGCGATGCATTTAGCAGGGCAATCAGGAAATCGTTGATCCATTCCAAGGCAGACCTCGAACCCGAGAACCAGAATGTCAAAGCACCCAAGGCCCAAGCGAGAAAAAGGCTCCCAAAAATTGTTTCTTTTTTTATTCGGGTTCGAATGCCAGTGATCCAGGAAATACCGCAAATAAGGAAAAAACCGCAGAATGAAATCAAACGATAGGTGAAATCTTCCATTTAAAAATCAAGGTCATTGTTTGAAATCAAACCAATAATTTTATTCCCGTCGCTTACTGCATAGTGGCGGATATTATTTTCTAACATTTTTTTCTTGGCTTGATCATGCGATTCGGTTTGATCCAGGCACCGGATGGGACTGGACATTACTGAGGAAATTGTAATGGTAGAAGGGTCGAGTTCTTTTTCTAAAAGCTTGATCAAGTCTGCCTTGGTAAATATTCCTTCATATTCTCCCTGCTCGTTCTTTATGAGAATAGCACCTGTTTCTTTTGATAGCATATAAGTGATTGCTTTATCTACGTGGACATCTGAGTTCACGTGATAAACAGGAGACATGTTTTCCTTGATATTTTTTTCTTCCATTTTAAAAGACTTTTGTACCTAGCTGGTAAGAAGTAGCTTTATATACAAGGCTATTATCATTTTGTAAGATGGATACTGCCGGTCCTGCAAAACATGATGATAATGATTTCCAGGCGATTTTGCTACTCGAAACTTTTTTCTTCCCTGAATCAAGAGTTTGAAAACACATGAAATCCAAACACTTTTAAGAAACTGGAGGTTATAATTAAAATTTTTGAAGGAATAAGGGTTTCTCTAATGATTTTGAATTTTCTAATATCCTACCCATCGAGTTTAATAAATTCAGGCCTGTTGTTTTGAAAAAGAAAATCTTCCTGGTTTTAATCTGGTCCATTGCCGCGTTCTGTTTTTACGAATTCTTTAAGACGGTTGATTTTAATCGCACTTGGAGAGAGATTGAAAATGCGGATGGTAAATGGTTAGTTATGGCCTTATTGTTTAATTTTTCTATTCTGTTTGTGTGGACCACCTTATGGAGCGTTCTCGTTCCTAAAAACATTTCTGTTTCATTCTCAAAACTGTTCCAAGCCAATTCTTTTATGTCTACTGCATGCAATACCCTTCCGTTTCCAGGAGGTCATGCAGTGGGTCTTGTGCTATTGGCGAGGTTGACCAAAATAAAGCATTCGATGGCTCTATCAGTTTTAGCTCTGGATCAAATGATGGAGGGAATCGTTAAAGTAGTGGTTCTTACTTTAGCGGCTAGTTTTTCTCCTTTGCCGGAGCAAATGCAACAAGGCATTCAGGTATTTATTATTTTGATTGTAATATTTTCGGCGGCAATGTTTTACGCTGCTCATAAAGTTCCCGCTGCTAAAACCGGGGATGAAGTTATTTCCTCATCGTTGTTGGCTAGAGTTAAAGAGTTCATTTCGCAATGGGCCGCACACTTGGAAACTCTAAAGGACTATCGAATATTTAGCCTGGGGTTGATTTTGTCATTGGCAATGATGGGGATGCAGGCGTTGGGAATATGGGCCGCACAAAAGAGCTTGGGACTAGAGCTTCCTTTTTGGACTACGATTCTGGTCATGGCAGCATTAAACCTTGCAACGATACTTCCTGTAACCCCCGGAAATTTTGGTGTTTACGAGGCAACGGCTTTCTTGATATATAAATTCTCAGGATTATCTGCGGAAATGGCCCTGAGCCTGGCATTTTTACAACACATTTGTTTTTTGATACCTATGGCCGGAACGGGCTGGATAGTTCTTTTAGTACAGTCACTTAATTCTTTTGTAGGAAAAAATAAAGAGCGAGTCAAACCGTACTAAACAATTTTAGGCTCAACCTTATGTTTTATTTGGTTTAAAACCCCTAATTCAGGGCAAACGAAAAAATAAAACAATGAAAATTTGATCGGTTTAAGTTAGGTGGAAAGCGGGTTTTATGTTAAGATTTGCGGGTTAAAATGGGGGTAGGTGTCGTAATAGTTGAATCAATATAACGCACGGTGTCAAAGTAGTTTCACTATGTTGAGTTGAATTGAATATTTTCGGATACGATTTACTCGTTCCGGCAGCGACCCAGACCCTTAAAATTATGGAAAAGGTATAAAGTGGAATGCCTTTCCAATTTATTTATTGTTGGAGGTTATTGGGTATGGCTGAAGGA
>JABJCF010000112.1 GCA_018665625.1 Nitrospina sp.
CTGGCAATGGTTCCTGAAATATCATTCACCTCGTTAATAACTTTGGTTATTTCATCCATAGCACCCACAGCGTTTTTTGCGTCAGACTGGATAATTTTAATTTTCTGACTAATATCCTGGGTCGCTTTGGCCGTCTGGTTAGCCAGCTCTTTTACTTCATTGGCAACCACGGCAAACCCCTTCCCAGCTTCCCCAGCGCGGGCCGCTTCGATAGTTGCATTCAGAGCCAGCAAATTGGTTTGACCAGCAATTTCTGTAATAACCTTAACCACTTGACCAATTCCCGCACTGCTTTCACCCAATGCTGAAATAGTGTTATTAGTTTCCTCAACAATTCGGACAGCAGAGTCGGCAATCTGAGCGGCTTGGCTTGCGCTCTGAGATATTTCCTTAATACTTGCTGTCATCTCTTCCGTACCCGTTGCCACAATCTGAACATTGTTACTAACTTCGTCAGAAGCGGCTGAGACGACACCCGCCTGGGCAGAGGTTTCTTCCGCATTTGCACTCAATTGCTGACTGACTGCCACAAGTTCATTGGAAGAAAGGTTAAGATTATCACCCGCTTTTCCAAAAGAACCAATATTCACTCGCAAGTCCGCTATAAAATCGGAAAGGGCTTGACCCACTTGCCCTGCCGGATCTTCACCCATAACATTCAATTGCCGGCTGATATCCCCTTGGGAAGCAGCATTAACAACCTCAAGAATTTGCCCCACTTTATTTTGTAAATTCTCCGTCCGTTCTTTATCCATATGGATCATATCTTCATTTTCTTTTTCCAGCCTTAGCCTTTCTGTAATCACTGACCAATTGACCATGACACCACTGTAGTTTTTTTCATGATCGTAAATAGCATTGATCACAAGATCCAAGACCTCCGGTCCCAATTGAATCTGCGCGGTATGCGGGAGGTTCCGTGGGTCTGACAACATTTTTCTCTGGTACGCCGGGTTTTTATGAAAAATATCAATACTCTTTCCTATCAATTCTTCGACAGGACTGGGAAGATATTGCTCGAGAGGTTTCAGCGTTTTCAAAGATGCTGGATTGGCGTATTGCAAAATCAGATCACAATCACAAAACAGAATGTTGAAGGGAGCATTATCCATCATTGAATTAACACGAGCCTGTTCAAGCTCTATTTTTTTTAGTTGTCCCACTTCTTCCCAATTGACAATATAACCAAGTAAGTTTCTCTCATCATCCCAAATGCCATTGATTTTGGTTCTTAATATTACGTTCCCAAATGCCAACTCGGCTTCATGAGGAAATGACGCTGGATTTTCAAGAATTTTTTCAACCTGCTGCGGGCTCTTATGAAACCTGTGAATGGAGCCCCCCAAAAGATCATCAACTCCCAATCCAAACTCTTCCTGAATTTCCGTCTCTATCGATTCCATAGTAGTTCGAGCAATTTCATTCATGTAAATGAGATTGAAATCTTTGTCCGCAACAAAAACGTTCATCTGTAAATTTTCCAAACAAGCTTTCAGGCTTTTTTGGTTTCCCATCATATCTTCATTGGAATTTCCATTTTTGTGAAATAGCTTATTGAAAAAACCTTGTGACGCTATTGCATCAGATACGCCAACCGGAACAACCTTTACCTGACTTTTATAAACCCGTTTATTCATGACCGTTCTCCAAAGTTTTATTTTTAATTTCAAAAAATGTAATTGTAAATATTTAGACGTCTGTTAAATCATTGAACCGTTAATTGTGATTCTGGGTCAGCCGATTTGTTCATTGCCATCCAAAATTCAGAAAGTCCATCTTTCTCTTCCTCCTGGGCAGATTTTCGAATCCAGTTCATTTCTTCAAAATTATCCAGCAGGCATTCCACCACCTGACAGTCCAGTTTTCCCTGTGAAGACAATTTGGAAAATGCACTCTGAATTTTTTCTTTTTCCATCCCTTTCCGGTAAGGCCGATCTTCTGTGAGGGCAGTAAAAATATCTGCCGCCGCAACAACGCGTGCACCCAGGGTGAGTTCCTCAGCCGTAATACCAAAGGGATAGCCCTTGCCATTAAGATCTTCATGATGGTGAGAAGCCCAATAGGTGATGTCTTCCAGACCTCTAACTTTTTCCAAAATAATTTGCGTGTTATAGGGGTGAGCTCGCATGCTCTGCCACTCCTTATCGTTAAGCTTGTCAGGTTTTGTAAGGATGGTATCAGGAACCGCCAATTTTCCCAGGTCATGCAAGTAACCCGCGATCTTTAATTTCGAACAATCCTGTGCAGACATATCCATCAAGCTACCCAGTTTAGCTGCACAGAATGCCACCCCACTGGAATGCGTTGCAGTGAAGCGGCTTCGGGTATCTATGATCAAAGAAAAAAATCGTGCAAGCTCAGTTAGGTTTTCCATAGTCAAACTGGTTTTGGGCAGGGGCGAAAACTTTTGAATCACCCTGTCCATCTGAGAATTTTTTAAATCGAGCCAGAAAGCTTCTCTCTTTGAAATGTCGAGAAAAGCATCCACAAAAGCCGGAACAAAAAAACGTCCAGAATGTTTTATGATTCTTTCAGAAATAGATTTGACCTGACCAAAAACAGGTTTTCTGCGATCTAATAGAACGGCAATCCGATCAGCTAAATGAATAACATGGCTGGCATAGGGCACCTTTTCACCAAAAGCTCTTCTACCTTTACCATTTTCCCATTTGACATGATGGAAACGCACTAAAGGGGCAAATGAACTAAAGGGACTGAACTTTGAAAGCAACTCGTAACCGAGTTGTGCATGATGATGAGCATCCTTCGCTTCAAAATTCAGTAACTTCATTCGGTCTGAGAAAGCAATGGCTCCAATATCATGCATGATCGCAGCCATATAAATATCGTTGATCTCCTCTGTGCTGAACCTCAAAGCCTTCGCCAACTGGACTGAAATATAACAAACCCGGTTGTGATGATCGTAAAGGTTTATGTCGATCAAATCCAAAGCAGTGGAAAGTGAAAAAAGCATATCGGACAGGGAAACGGAAATAGCCTCTTCTTCAGGGAAAAAGGTCGTTTCATGTCCCTGCTGGTCAAATTGATCACCGTGAGTATTTATATTCATATCCCGTTGGGAGGTGTTTTCGTGCCGTTTCGTAATTGTGCATGGCGACACCGAATTGTTTGAGACTGTTTTTACAATGAAGCAGTCTCGC
>JABJCF010000606.1 GCA_018665625.1 Nitrospina sp.
AAAATATCGTTCGGCTTAACATTCGCACCCACCCGAATGATGCCACTTTCATCCAGATTCTTCAGAGCATCTTCGCCTACGTTGGAAATGTCACGAGTGATCTCCTCCTTACCCTGCTTGGTATCGCGAGCTTCAACTTCAAACTCTTCGATATGAACCGAAGCATAGACATCTTCTTTTACGAGTTTTTCACTGACGATAATGGCATCTTCAAAGTTGTAACCACCCCACGACATGAAGGCAACGAGGATATTTCGCCCCAACGCCAACTCACCATGATCGGTGGAAGGACCATCTGCCAGCACATCCCCCTGCTTTACCTGTGTCCCAGAAGTCACACGCGGCCGCTGATTGATACAAGTATTCTGGTTAGAGCGTTGATACTTATTCAGCGTATAGATATCCACATTCGAATCCAACTGACTTCGTCGGGTTTTCACTTTTCTAACAGGTCTTTTCTCAGTACGAACCACAATGCGGGTCGCATCAGCACTAATGACCACACCATCGTTTTCAGCTACCACTACCGCACCCGAATCATGCGCGACAATCGCCTCCATACCCGTACCCACCAAAGGCGCTTGCGATCGCAACAAAGGAACGGCCTGCCGTTGCATATTCGATCCCATTAATGCCCGGTTAGCATCATCGTTCTCCAGAAAAGGAATCAAGGATGCAGCCACACTGATCAACTGCTTCGGCGACACATCCATATAATCGACCTTCTCTCGCGGAGAAAGCGTAAAGTCGCCTCCCTTTCGCGCCGGAATAATGGGGTCGACAAACTTTTTCTTCTCATCCATTGTCGCGTTGGCCTGAGCAATAATATACTTATCCTCAACCAAGGCAGTATGAAAATCAACATCATCCTTAGCATGACCGTCCACTACCTTTCGGTAAGGAGTCTCTATAAACCCATAGTCATTAACTCGGGCATAGGTACTAAGCGAAGCTATCAAACCAATATTCGGACCCTCTGGTGTTTCAATCGGACAAATACGACCATAATGGGTCGGATGCACATCGCGCACTTCAAATCCTGCCCGCTCACGAGTCAACCCTCCCGGCCCCAACGCACTCAAGCGACGCTTATGAGTCACTTCAGAAAGCGGGTTGGTCTGATCCATAAACTGAGACAACTGACTACTACCGAAGAACTCCTTAATTGCGGCAGTTACAGGTTTGGAATTGATCAAATCATGCGGCATGGAAACATCCAGATCCTGAATAGACATTCTCTCGATAATCGCCCGCTCCATGCGCACGATACCCACACGGAACTGATTCTCTAGAGACTCCCCCACAGCTCGCACTCTGCGATTACCCAAATGATCGATATCATCAATACTTCCAATCCCATTTCTGAGGCCGATGATATGTCGCACAACTTCCACTAGGTCTTCCAATGTCAACAACCTATTGTCCAGCGGAATATCCAGATCAAATTTCTGGTTCAGCTTGATACGACCAACAACGGACAAGTTGTAACGCTTGGTATTAAAAAATAGATTAGCAAAAAGCGAACGCGCTATTTCTGGAGTTGGGGGATCCCCCGGACGCAATCTTTTATAGATTTCCTTGATCGCATCTTCCTGACTTTGGGTTTTCGCAACAGCTACAGTATCGCGGATAACAGTATCTGACGACTCTTCGTCAATATGCAAAATCTGAATCTCGCCGAGCTTGTTTTTCTTGACGACCTCAAGAACACCTTCCGTGATCTCTTGATTAAAATCGACTTCAATTTCGCCGGTTTCAGGATCAACGATCTCATCAAACAAAAACCTCCCAATCAAACCTTCAGGGTCAATCTCAACCTTGGATGACCTCGACAATCGACTCAGCTTTTTAGCGGTGGCTATCGTCACCTTTTTACCCGCCTTAAGAATCACATCGTCGGTTTTCGGATCTATCACATCCTCCTTAACCTTGAATCCGACAAGCAGGTTTTTACTTCCCATAAAAAAGCGCTGATCTTTACTGACACTTACTTTTTCAATGGAGTAATAGGTTTCAAGGATAGTTTTGACATCCATCCCGAACGCCTGCAAAAGGATAGTCGCGGGAAGCTTGCGTCTGCGATCAATTTTTACATACAAAATATCTTTAATATCAAATTCAAAATCAATCCAGGAACCACGGTCAGGAATAATCCTAGCCGAATAAAGAATCTTGCCACTGACATGCGACTTACCCTTGTCATGCGAGAAGAAAGCCCCGGGGGAACGATGCATCTGACTCACGATAACCCGCTCAACACCGTTTATCATGAAGGTACCCGTTGGACCCATCACAGGCATTTCGCCTAGGAAAATTTTCTGCTCCTTAACCTCACGAACCGTATTGATGGTTATCTGAGGCACTTTTTCTTTTTCCAGAATCGCTATAATGTCTTCGGTGATTTCAGTTTTGGCCGAAATAAGATTTTTCGCAGTCCCCGGCTTCTTAACCTCTTCTATAATTGTTCTACCCAAGAGGTTTTTCAGAACAC
>JABJCF010000113.1 GCA_018665625.1 Nitrospina sp.
TAAAGCTGAGATCTGCCCCAACTCTATCCCTAAATTGAAGGAAAGGATTCTCCAGACAATGCCTTCGTCTCCCAGGGGAAGTTGTTGCAGTCGGGTTGAAAGCCCTAATCCGTGAATCAGGCCGAAGATAAAAACGGCCCAGATCATACTCAATCCATTTTCGAAATATTTTTTGAATCCACCTAGATTCTCATACCCGATATAACAAACACTGAGAGCGATAATCGCATCGATCAAATAATAGTTTACGGTAACTCCCATCAAGGTTGCGGTGATGAGAGTGATGCTGTGGCCGATGGTGAAGGCGGTGATGTATTTAACAACATCGATAAAGGTGGTCAGAAAAAAGACGATGCCAAATACGAAAAGAAGGTGATCGTATCCCGTCAGCATATGGGAAGCACCGATCTTCATGTATTGAAGATTGCCGCCTTGCAGAATGCTTTGTTTTTCCGCTTCTGACATGCCATGAGCAAAGGCAAAGGATGCCAGAGAAACCAGCGAAAGAGCGAACAGAAATTGTATACATTTATTCATAATAGAATACCTTAACACAATATTTAGATTCCATTTCAGATGTGAACGGATTAGAATTAGAAAGTTAAAAAATTTAAAGATAGTTTATTTGAGAGGAAAATTATGAAGATTTTGAAAAATTTTATGATTGCATTGGTTTTAGTTGTTTGTGTATTGGGTACGGTTGGTTGTGAAGAAAAGGGAGAAGCCCAAAAAGCCGGAGAAAAACTCGATAAAGCTGCGGAAGACGCCGCTAAAAAAATGAACGATATGTTGGGCAAATAAATATTTTGATGCTTTACCTGCTATGGGATTATTGACCGCAAGGCCTTCTTCCACCGCTTTCACGGTGGAAGATCCAAATTTTCTGGATATTAAAGAGAACCCTGATTGGCAAAGCCAGTTCGGTAACAATAATCCTTTAAAACTGGAAATTGGTTTCGGTATGGGTGATTTCTTGATCGCCATGGCAGTAAGAGAGCCAGATAGTAATTTTGTTGGTATCGATTTTTCCCAGGACGGCATCCAAAAACTATTAGCGCGGATTGGTTCTCGGCAGCTAAAAAATATACGCGTTGTTTTTGGAGATGTCCGGGAAAAATTTCCCCGCCTGTTTCATCCCGAAGAATTAAATTCGGTTTATATCAACCTTCCTGACCCCTGGCCCAGGAGAAGGCACTCCAAGCGCCGATTAATCAAACCCGAGTTGATAACCCAGATTACACAAAAGCTGGCACCGCAGGGCCGAGTCTTCCTTGCCACGGATAGTCAAACTTATGCCGTTGAAATACTGGAATATTTTAATACGGAATCTTTGTTGAAAAATATAAATCAGGATACGGGTATTCTTTATGAGAGAAAGCACCTGCCCAAAACAAAATACGAAAAAAGTTTTCTCTATGCAGGAGACAAAATACATTACCTGGAATATTTTAAAAGTGCTGAGATCATAAATAGTGAAGAAGTCGATACTCTGAACCCAGAGGGACTTAGCAACGATGAATACCTGATACAAAAATTCAAAATGGCGGAAGCCAATGCGAAGGATGCTTGTGATTTAAAACAGGTTGCTGATGGTTTAGCGGAGGCCGGCGACCCGCATTGGGCTCGAAACTTATACTTAAAAGCCGAGGATCAAGCAGAGGACAGCCTCGATTTGAATTGGCTGGCTTACAGTGTTGCTCATGCCCTCAATGATAAAAGCTGGGCTGAAAAAATTTACCGTAAAGCCGAGGAACAAGCAGAAGGTAGTTTGGATTTAAACTGGCTTGCCTTCAGTATTTTTGAATCTCTTGGTAATAGAGATTGGGTAAAAAAATTATTTCAAAAGGCAGAAAGTCATCCTGAAAATATTCGTGAGCTATGCGACCTTGCTGAAAGTATTTGGGAAATACTTGAGGATAGAGAATGGCAGCTAAGGGTTTATAAAAAAGCCGAGGAAGTAGCGACAGAGTATTCAGACCTGGCAGAACTTGCCGATAGCATCTTTGTAAAATTAGGTGATGAGCCATGGGCCAGCGAGCTATATCATAAAGCCGAAGAGAAAGCCGAGGACTGTTGTGATCTTATGAGTCTGGCGGAGTGTTTTATAGAAAAACTGGGGGATGGAGAAGGGGCACACCGTCTTTATAAAAAGGCAGAGAAAAGCGCAGAAGACAGTATAGACTTAGGTTGCCTTGCCGAAAGCTTGTGTGAAACCCTGGGCGATAATGAATGGGCCGCACGATTATCGCCTTGAGAAAAATTTACAAACCTTAGTGAACGATTTTTGGATGCTGGTTTGCTTTATAAAAATAGACCTGTTGCCCTACATGATACGAAGCTTGGGGAATAATATTACGGCCATTCACGCTAGCTGGGAGTAACCATTGAGTATCAAACATAGAGTCAGTGACATCCTAGAGCCAGAATCAAAGGGAGATATTTATTGTCGCGGATTCAATATTTTTATTATTGCTCTCATTATATTGAATGTTTTTGCAGTTGCCCTGGAAACCGTTGAAAGTCTTTCCGAAAACTATTCCAAGTTATTTAAAGCTTTTGAGTTGTTTTCAATGCTCGTGTTTTCTCTTGAGTATGTTTTACGTATTTGGACATGTGTGGTGAAGGAGGAATACCAGCATCCCTTAAAAGGGCGGCTCCGCTATATGGTTACCCCAGCGGCGATCATCGATCTGATTGTAGTTTTGCCATTTTACCTGCCGTTTTTCATTAATGTAGATCTCAGGTTTTTAAGACTGCTACGGCTGTTAAGGTTATTTGCCCTCTTCAAAATGGCCCGTTATTCCCATTCCATGCATCTTTTGCGAGGTGTATTGAAAGATACCCGGGAAGAACTGCTGATTGTTTTGGGAATTGTTATTGGGATGCTATTTTTTGCATCGGGTGTCATATATCTTTTTGAGCATCAGGCACAACCTGAAAAATTTTCAAGTATCTTTGCGGCAATGTGGTGGGCGGTGTCGACGATGACCACCGTAGGTTATGGAGATGTATACCCCATTACCACCTTGGGTAAAGTTTTTGGAGGATTCGTATCTATTCTGGGATTGGGGACATTTGGTCTGCCAGTGGGCATTATTGCTTACGGTTTTGTCGAGACATTACAAAAACAGAAATCACGTCCTGTTCCGTGCCCTCATTGCGGAAAAATTGTTGAGTCTCCTATTGATCGAAGAACAAATCGAAACTAATTGGAAAACTGTTTTCCATTTTCTTTAAGGGAAAAACTTATTATCGTGTCACCTGCAACGGCTTCAGATTGATTTTCGAAGAAGTCGAGATCCAACTCCCCATTATTTTTAATTCGTATAAAGGGTTTCAATCTTCCTTTATGAGTGGTCTTGAGGGTTTCGAAATCAAACTCCTCGGTAAGCTTGGTTCTCTGAAATCGCCAGCCATCGATATATTGGAGGATCAGTTCCTTGTATACCAGATTTCCTCCGAACAGAACTTTTCCTCTAAACAGACCGCTTAATTGTTTTTTCTCAGTTTTCTTTTCATTCGTTGCAATTTGAAATACACGATTCCTGCCGAAGTGTTGAATAAATACACTGCACACTAAAGAGTTGTAGGCGTGGTTGCCAGTGGTCGCCAGGAGATAACCCATATCGGCAAGCTCTAGATTTTCATCGACGCTTTCAGAGAGGATTTCTCCGTAATGAATAGGGATTCCTTGAAGACGGCTCTGTTGTAAATTTTTCCACGAGTCGCTTACTACTAAAACAGGGCAACCTGCTTCTTGTAATTTTAAAGCTAAATCGGTGCTCCATTTATGCGCACCCACTATTAAAATTCCTTCATTGATTGTTCCAGCTAATTCCAGGCGGCGAGCAAGCCAACCGATGCTGAATCCATGCAAAATAACAGTAGTAATAACCACGGAAAAAACTAAAGGAAGGAGCAACTCTGCATTTTCAATTAAATGCTCCTGTAATTTGAGACCGAGTAAGCCAGCAATGGAAGTTGCAACGATTCCCCGAGGAGCAATCCAGCCAACAAAGACCCTCTCTTTCCAACTCAATCCAGTTCCTATCGTGGAAAGCCATACTGCGGCGGGTCGAACCAGAAATAGAAAACAAAACAAAAATAGACATACGCGCCAATTCAAACCCATCAAATCTTTCAGGTTTAAATCTGCTGTTAGAATTATAAAAACAACGGGAACTAATATTGCTGTGATATTTTCTTTAAACTTTCGAAGCTCATAAATGATCAACATGCCAATATTTCCCATGGTGATTCCCATCACCGTTACTGTTAGAAGACCAATTTCTTCCTGAAAAATATTAGACAAGGCGTATAAAGATAAGACAGTTGCCAGCACCATGGGAAGTTTTAAAAACTCGGGAACATGACCTTTTTCAAAAACGAATTTTAAGAAATGACCTCCTCCAAATCCTATTAAGATCGAAGAAGCTATTGATCCTAATAAATAAAGGATAGTGGATTTATCCAAGGCTATGAAATCGCTAGCAACAACAAACTGAAAAACCAGAACAGCCAAGAGGATTCCAATAGGATCATTAATGATTCCTTCCCACTTCAAAAGAGAGGAAGTGCGTGTTTTCAATTTTGTTTGTCGAATTAAGGGGAGGATGACGGTAGGGCCGGTGACCACCAGAATTGAAGAAAGTAATAAGGAAAGAGTGATTGATAAATTAGCAACCCAATAACATACTAAAAAACCAAAGAACCAGGAAAGGGGAAGCCCTAAAAGGATAAGATGTTTAACCGCTTTTCCCGTATGAGTTAGTTCATGAAATTTTAGGTTTAGACCACCCTCAAATAAAATTATTGCCAGAGCAAGTTTGATAATGGCTTCTACAAGGACTCCGAAATCCTGACTTGGATCGACAAATTGGAAAATAGGACCAATAGCAAGTCCAACAACTGCAAATAGCGCAATGGAAGGAAATTTGAAACGCCAGGCAAACCACTGGCAAACAATTCCTAAAATAATAATCAGGACGAGTTTATGTAGAACGACATGTTCCATTAAATTGGGAACTTTATGAATATGAGTTATTAAGAATAACTATTATTAACTATTGTATTGGAGCATACCAAACTATTGTTTGCCAGCTTAGGGAAGGACTTTTGCGATAAAAACGATGCCAACGGCCAAGGGTGTGATGTAACGGATTAAAAATTCCCAGCATTGCGCCCAGGGGAATTGAAATGTGTTTTCATGTTTTTCAATTTCTTCGTGCGCGTTTTTGGTTCCCCAAACCCAACCGACAAAGATGGCTGTCAGCATTCCTCCTAACGGCAACAGATAATTGGATGCGATATTATCGACATGATCGAAGAAGGTCATGCCTGCAAGTTTTACATCTGCAATTACTCCGAAGGATAACCCGCTGGGAATGCCAAAAACAAAAATGGCCGACCCGACAATAAGCACCGCTTTTTTTCGTTCCCACCCTCTTTGGTCTATGAAATAGGCGACGACTACTTCCAGAAGTGAAATGCCCGAGGTGATCGCAGCGATTGCCAACAAGGTAAAAAATATAACGGACACTCCCTGGCCCATAGGCATGCTGGTGAACACGGCGGGCAAAACGCTGAACACCAGGCTTGGGCCTTCTGCGGGTTCGAGTCCCATCGCGAACACAGCGGGGAAAATAACCA
>JABJCF010000114.1 GCA_018665625.1 Nitrospina sp.
CGTTAGGGGAGAAGATGCGCAACAAACAGCTCAAGAAATTTCTGAAAAATTCCAGGTACCTGCTCTTGGGGTAGGTGTTGATATCACCAATAAAAAGGATGTAGAACAGTTACTTGAAAAGTTGATTGAAAAGTTTCAACGCGTCGATATCCTTATAAACAATGCTGCCAATGATCCAAAAGTAGGTGGAGAAAACCAAAATTCCAATTGGTCCCGGTTTGAAAATTTTTCCCGCGAAATGTGGGAAAAAGATTTAGCTGTAGGGTTAACTGGATCTTTCATTTGTTCCCAAGTGCTCGGCAGTCACATGGCCAAACAGGGATCAGGAGTGATTTTAAATATATCTTCAGATCTTGGGATCGTGGGACCCGATCAAAGATTATATGAAGTAGAAGGTAAACCACCGGAGGAACAACCCGTTAAACCGGTCACCTACTCAGTGGTAAAAACAGGAATAATTGGCCTCACGCGTTATTTGGCCACATATTGGGCTTCGTGTGGAGTTCGAGTCAATGCCTTATGCCCAGGAGGTATTGATACAGGGCAGTCTATGGAATTTAAAGAGCGTGTTCATTCCAGAATCCCAATGGGTCGAATGGCCCGTAAAGATGAATATCATGGAACAGTTCTTTTTATGGTCTCGGATGAATCTTCTTATATGAATGGAGCCGTACTAACTGTTGATGGTGGTAGAACTTGCTGGTAACCAACAGGTGGTTTTCTTCGTAATTGAGGTTATCTTTCTCCGCTGTTTTTACTCTAAAAAACTATTTAACTTTTATCCTTATCTTTAAAAATTTTTATGTCTAGTGAATTTCGTTTTGCATCAACTCCTATTGACGTTCCAAAAATCAATACAGAGCACCGGAAAATTGTTACAAAACTCCCGGTTCCAGAGTCCTTGCCAATTCTAGAGGCTATCTCGAAATATGAATCATCCAATGTAAAAGATTTTCCTCCTATCATCTGGTCGCGGGCAAAAGACTTTTCTATTGAAGATGACTGGGGCAATCGCTGGATAGATATGACTTCAACAATATTTGTTACCAATGCTGGCCATGGAAATGAAATTGTTCAAAATCGAATTCGCGAAGTGCTGGATAAACCCTTAATGCATTCCTATTGTTACCCCACTCTTGAACGTTCGAATTATCTCGAAAAATTGGCAAACTTCGTGCCTCCTTATTTCGAAAAGTTTTCCTTGTACAGCGCTGGAACCGAAGCAACCGAAAGGGCGTTAAAATTGAGCCGCCTTCATGGTCAAACCATTTCACCTGACAAGAATATTGTTATCACCGGTATGGGCAACTACCATGGTAAAACGCTTGGCGCCCAAATGCTTTCGGGGAAACCACAGGAAAGAACCTGGGTGGGGTTTGAAGATCCAAATATTTATCACATGCCTTTCCCTTTTCCGTGGGATCTGGAAAAAAGATCCATTACTGGATCAGAACTATTTCGAGAACATTTAGCAGATTTGGAGCGACAAGGAGTTAATTTAAAAAATATCGCTTCATTTATGATTGAATCTTTTCAGGGATGGGGAGCGATTTTCTATCCAGACGACTACGTAACTGCGATGGCGGAATTTGCTAGGGAAAACCAATCCTTACTGATATGTGATGAGATCCAGGCTGGCTTTGGCCGGACAGGAAAATTATTTGCGTATCAACATTATGGAATTGAACCTGACATAGTATGTTGCGGCAAAGCAGCTTCTAACAGTATGCCTCTTTCCATTGTTATGGCTTCTCAAAAAATAATCGATTTGGATCCTACCTATACCAGCACCCATGGAGGTCACCCGTTTGCCTGTGCTGCTGGCTTGGGAACTCTCGAAGCTTTTGAAGAAATGGATTTGGTCAACGAATCAAAACGTAAAGAACAAATTTTTTATAAATACTTATCAGAAATTCAAGAACAATATCCCAAAATAGCTTCTTTGTCATTGGGCCGTGGAATGCTGCATGCTCTTTTTATTACCAATCCCAATTCAAACCCATCCATACCCATTGTGGAAAGGTTGGACTCTGACCTTACTGATAAATTTGTTGAAAAAGCA
>JABJCF010000115.1 GCA_018665625.1 Nitrospina sp.
GTAATGGTTTTTTCTTTTTTTAACTTTTTTCGAGTGAGCCGGGAAGCCACGTTGCCGAGCAAAAGAATGTCCTTTGTTGCGAATAGTTCTATTGCTTCTGAGGGTTCGATGCGTTGCCTCGCAACTGCTTTTTCAAGAATGGATTCGATCATTTGGGATTGTCGCAATGAATTTCCAGATGGTTTTCATCGGGGTCATTAAAATAGATAGACTCTCCATCACCCCGTTTAACAGGGCCACTATCGATGGTGATGTTTTTGGTTTTAAGTTCTTTCACAATATTTTCGAAGTCGGCAGGGTTGGCTTCGAAGGCGAGATGCATGTAACCGTCTTCACTTAGCAGATTCATCGCATCTTTAACTTCAAGTTGGGGTGATTCAAAAAGGGCTATGGCCGCGTTCCCAGTTTCAAGCATGAGATGATTCAATCCCTTATTAAATCGATGTGTTACCTGAAACCCTAAAATATCTGTATAGAACTTTTCTGCTCGATCCAGGTCTTTTACATTTAGAGCAATATGATGAATGCCTTTGAGTTGCATGAGAAGTCAGGGGGGGGAGGAATGAATTAGAGAGTGCCGTCTCCAGCACCAAAACCAGTTGTTGTCAAACCATCAATTCCCATATCTGTCATCTTTTCTTCTTCGGTGACTATAAAAATATGGTATCCAAATTTACTTTTTATCGGACCACGAACTTCGCCCACGGGAGCAGCCATTGCCGCTTTTTCGAGTTCCGGTGCAGCAGTATTGAATTCGAGAAGCCCTAAATCCCCACCTTTATTTCGGGTTCCGCAGGCACTGTATTTTTTTGCCATTTTTGCAAACATTTTGTACAGCATCTCTTTGTCTTTATATTCATCGTCTTTTAGATGATCCAGTAAGACATTTGCAAGCTCTTCAGTGGATAAAACAATGTGACTGACTCGAATAGATCTTATTGACATCTTGTCATCCTCGCCCGGATAGTGAAGTAATTTATATACAAATTATACGGGAACCAGAGATTAAAAAGAAGAAAATTAAGACTGATAGTAGTCCTCAATGGCATCCAAGAGGGATGAGACGGTATATTCTTTAGGTAGGATTTCGACGGTTAGCCCGGCATCTTCCGCAGTTTTTGCAGTGATGGGGCCAATGCAGGCAATGTGAGTTTTCTTTATAGCAGGCAAAAGGGTTTCACCAGTTAATTCCAGAAAGTTTTTAACGGTGGATGAAGAGGTGAATGTCAAGACGTCGATGTCTTCAGATAATAGCCTTTTTGCCAGGCCGTCGGATTTACATTCCGGCATAATGGTCTTGTAAGCTGGGGCGACATCTACTTCGGCTCCCATTTCACGAAGTTTTTCAGGCAGCACTTCACGAGCAACGGTGGCACGTGGAATAAGGAAACGTTTGCCACTAATATTTTCCTTACCGATGCTTTCCAGTAGCGACTCAGCGACAAAATCATCTGGCACAACGTCTACACAAATTCCCAGACCACGAACCGCTTCGGCAGTTTTAGGCCCAATGGTATAGATGCGCAGACCTTTTAAATTGCGAAGGTCTTGTTGGATGTCTTTGAGTCGTTGGAAAAAAAATCGAACACCATTTGCACTCGTAAAGATGAGGCCGTCATAAACTGAAAGGTGATTCAGTGCTTTATCAAGCGGCGCCCAGTCATCAGGTGCGATGGTTTCTATGACTGGAAAGAAAAAAGGTTCTGCCCCCAGTTCCCGCAGCCGGTCGATCATACTTTCGGCTTGATCCCCCTTTCGGGTTACTACAACGGTTTTTCCGAATAAGGGCAAATGTTCATACCATTCTATTTCCGGTTTCAAATTGACCACTTCACCAATGATTGTCAGAGCTGGGGGTGAGATTTTCTCCTTTGACGCAATTTCTACAATGCTTGAGAGGGTTCCCTTCCAGGTTTTTTGGCGCGCAGTGGTTCCCCACTGGATCACGGCAATAGGGGTTTCCGGGCTTTTACCGAACTTCATGAGCTTTTCCACAATTAATGGAAGTTTGCGCGCACCCATCAGGAACACAAGAGTGCCAGATCGGGAAGCTATTTTTTCCCAGTCGATATGGATGTCGCCCTGCTTCTTTTCATTGCTGCCTGTAATAATGGAAAGAGTGGAAGAAAGGTGTCGGTGAGTCAATGGAATGCCGGCATAGGCTGCAACGCCGGTTACCGATGTGACTCCTGGCACTACAAGAAAAGGAATTTTTGATTTGTTGGCGGCTTGTATTTCTTCACCGCCGCGACCAAAAATGAAAGGGTCACCGCCTTTGAGTCTGACAACAACCTTTCCCTCTTTTGCTTTTTCAACAAGCAGCGCGTTGATGGTTTCTTGCTCAAGACTTGCAACGCCTTCCTTTTTCCCGACATAGATGATTTCCGTTTCCTTTTGTGTAAATCGCAAGAGGTCTTCATTAACCAGGTGGTCGTAAAGAATAACTTCAGCTTTTTGCAGCCAGTGTTTTCCCTGAAGAGTTAACAGGCCTACGTCACCCGGCCCTGCACCGACGAGGATTATTTTTCCTGGTTTGTTGTTATTCATTTGGGGAATAAAGGTAATTGGCCATATTTGCAAAATCAGACATGGAAAGGGTCTCCCCTCGTCGCGAAAGATCAATGCCTGCCAGTTGAGATTGGCCTTGTTTGTCTGTGAAATTACTTTCCCAGGACTTTAAATTATTTTTTAGCATTTTCCGTTTATGGTAAAAAGCCGCATTAACTATTTTAAAAAACAATTGCGGGTCTTGAACTTGAACTTTGGGCTGAGGCAGAGGTTTCAACGAAAAAAGCGAAGAGTCTATTTTTGGACGCGGCGAAAAAGCCGTGTTGGGTATCTCCAGCAACCGTTCTACATCACAGTGGTACTGTACATACACTGAAAGCGAGCTGTATTCTTTGTTGCCAGGTTTGGCTGTCAGCCGGTCAACGACCTCTTTTTGCATCATCAGAGTCATAGACTGAATCTGGCTGCCAAAGTGAATTAATTTTTTCATTATATGAGTAGCGGCATAATAGGGAAGATTGGATACGACCTTGAACCCGGGTTTGATGGAAGAGTAATCGAATTTCGCGGCATCGCCTTCAATGATTCTAAATGAAGACGAATTTCCTTGAAACCGAGTTTCCAATTCCCGGCACAACTTTGGGTCTAGCTCAATAGCGGTCAGGGATCGTGTGATAGGGAGAAGTCGTTGAGTGAGAACGCCTTTTCCTGGGCCAATTTCTACAACATCATCCTCAGGTTGGATGTTTGCTAACGCGATAATATTTTGCGCGATTTCAGAATCGACAAGAAAGTTTTGCCCAAGAGGCCTTTTTCTCATCGCATGGAGAGGGTGGATTGCGATAGCTCAGCTGCAGTTTTTAGCGCTAACTTAAGATTTTCTGCAGAGGCTTTATTGCGGCCTACAATATCGTAGGCTGTTCCATGATCTACCGAAGTTCGTAGAATTGGAAGGCCCAAAGTAATATTTACTCCCATGCCGTTCATTTTTACGGGAATCATTCCCTGATCGTGGTACATGCAGATGACGGCATCGTATTTTTCAGATGCGGCTCTTGCAAACAGTGAATCTGCCGGATGAGGACCGCTCGCTTGAATGCCTTCTTTTTGGGCCGTTTTCAATGCTGGAAGAATGAATTCTGTTTCTTCATGACCAAAAATTCCTCCGTCTCCGCAGTGGGGATTGAGTCCTACAACTGCAATGCGAGGAATTTCTGTCACATGTTTTTGTAACCAGTCATGCGTCACTCGAATGGATTGTAATACTTTTTCTTCCGTAATTTGTGATTTAACTTGATCGAGAGGGAGATGAGTTGTTACTAGCACCACTCGCAAAGAGTTGCCTTCCATCATAAGAGTGGGTTTCTTGGAATTCGTAAGATGGCCTAAAAGTTCAGTATGTCCTGGGAAAGCGTGCCCTGCTAAATGCAGACTTTTTTTATTGATGGGGCAGGTAACTATTGCTGAGACTTCATCTTTTAGGGTTAACTCGACTGCTTTTTGGATAGCCTCATAACTTGCCTTTCCAGCTTCTGCGGAAGGTTTTCCCTGAGGTAGTTCCTCGGAAACATTATTGAGGTCGATGACATCTATGGTACAGGGTTGATACCAACCTTCTTTAGGCGAGGAAACAGAATGAACCAGAATTTCTGGAGCCACCTGTTTGGCTGTCCTTTTAAGCAGGTTGGCATCGCCAATTACAATAATTTTAGTTTTGATTGATAAAACTTCATCCTGAAATGCTTTGACAATAGTTTCGGGACCGATTCCGGCAGGGTCTCCGAGGGTTAGAGCAAGGATAGGCGAATCTTCCATTTTTATAGCTCGTTTAAAAAGTCAGAATAAATTCTTTTGGGTTAAATAAAATTACCCGCCCTTGGTTTCCAAGAGCGGGTAAGAGGGAAAACATTTTTTCGGGATTAGCTATTTTCTAAGTTCGTGAATTTTTCCAGAAGAACCCGATTTTTTTGCAGTTGGCCTTGGGCTTGCATCGAGAATTTTCTTGTCCACGTTGCTTTCATATTCTTTGAAATTCTCAATGAATTGGTTCGCCAGCTCATTAGCTTTTTCATCATAGGCTTCCGGATTTTTCCAGGTATTTCTTGGAAGCAGGCATTCTTTTGGCACACCCTTTACAGCCAATGGAATTTGAATTCCGAATACAGGATCGGTTTCGGTTTCAACATTATCCAGTTGACCTTCTAGAATGGCTTTGATCATGGCTCGAGTGTATTTGATTTCGATCCTTTTTCCCACGCCATAAGCGCCTCCCGTCCAACCGGTGTTAACCAGCCAGCATGAGACTTGATGTTTGGCAATTTTTTCACCTAGCATGTCCGCATAGACAGAAGGGTGTAATGACATGAAGGGAGCCCCGAAACAAGTACTGAAAATTGCAGTTGGTTCACGGCTCATTCCCTTTTCAGTACCTGCAACCTTTGCGGTGTAACCGGATATAAAATGGTACATGGCCTGTTCCGGTGTCAATTTCGATACGGGAGGCATGACTCCATAGGCATCACAGGTGAGCATGATGACGTTGTCAGGGTGTCCGCCCATTCCTTCAAGCACAGCATTATTGATATGGGTGATGGGGTAACTGGCGCGTGTGTTTTCGGTCAGACTCGAATCATCCAGATCAAGCCTTCTGGCCCCAGGACTTAAAGCTACGTTTTCAAGCAGGGTGCCAAAGCGGCGCGTGCATTCAAAGATTTCCGGTTCTGATTTTTGAGAAAGGCGGATTACTTTTGCATAACAACCGCCTTCAAAATTAAACACACCGCGATCACTCCACCCATGTTCATCATCGCCAATGAGTTTTCTTTGCGGATCGGCGGATAAGGTGGTTTTTCCGGTTCCAGAGAGACCAAAAAATACTGAGGTGTCAC
>JABJCF010000116.1 GCA_018665625.1 Nitrospina sp.
TATATGGGCTCTATCGAATTTTTCAGGGACGACTAAGTACGTGTTTTATCATTATAAAGTTATGGAAAAGGTTAAATTGAAGGTCCGGTTGTTTCTGATAATCTGTCAGGGGCATCCTCAGTTTTTAAGTGAGCAGTTGTTTTCTAAGTAATTGAAAATAAATGAATATTTTAAGTTTGACTGTGGTTTTTTGATCCGGGTCTGAATCCATTTATTTCTATAGATAACACTACCTATATTTTCATCCATTATATATATATTTCTCTTTTTGTTGATATTTTTGTTTGCAATAAATATCAGCAAAGGCTTTGATTATCAAGCAGATTTGTTTATAATACTCTTTTCCAAAAACCTTTTTATTTGAGATTTTACTATGAGTATTGACGACAAAGAGTTGGAAGATTTCATGCCTGAGCTTCAACTGGAATGGACCGATGAGGCCCAGACCCGTATGAAAAACGTACCGTTTTTCGTCCGAAAAAGCGTTGTCCGCGGAATCGAGCAATATGCCAAAGATAAGAGCATAGCTGTGGTCGATGACGGGGTTGTTTCGCGTGCGAGACAGGAGCGGGAAGGTGAGGCTATGGAAGTACTCAATAAAAAACGTGAAGCAGAACAGGCCGCAAATAATGGCGAGCCCCCGACACGCCGTCAATATGTCAGTTTTACATTTTATAAGCTCGACCCTGCTTTCCGTCGTCTTCCCAAAGACGAGCGTGATAAAGGAACTAAAGAGTTTATCGATGTTTTGGAAGAGTACGATAATTCTTCCGATATGATCCTTTTGTGCTATTCCATGGTCGGTCTGCGTGGTGATACGGATATCATGACCTGGAGAATTTGTTACAGCATGGAAGAATTCCAGGCCATGACAACTCGTTTGTTACAAACCGGACTTGGCAAATATCTGGATGTATCGCATTCTTATCTATCTATGACCAAGCGATCCATGTATATGGATTTCATTAATCCGGAGCATGAAGAAGATCGTACCCACATTATTCCAGGTAAAGCTAAATACTTATTCATCTATCCTTTCGTTAAAACCCGCGAATGGTATTTGTTGACCCAGTTCACCCGTCAGGGAATTATGGACGAGCATATTTTTGTGGGTAACAAATATCCCTCTGTAAAACTGAACACGACTTACTGCTTCGGTATTGATGATTACGAGTTCGTAGTCGCGTTTGAGACAGATTCGCCAGACGACTTTCTCGATCTCGTCCAAGAATTGCGCGAAACAGAAGGCAGCCGATACGTTAAAGAAGACACTCCTATCTTCAGTTGTGTCGCAGTGTCTATCGAAGACGCAGTTAAAAGCCTCGGCTGCTAACGGCGAACCGCCGTTGGTAATAGGTCGATTTCTTTGTTGCGATACAGTGCCATCAAGCCTTTAACTATAATTACGCCAAATTTTCCTGCCCCGTTAGGGGCTCACGCCCGGTAGGGATAAGTCGATCCCCATAAAGCGAAACAATATCGTTTTATCCCATCCATTTAAATTAAAAAAACCATCGGCTCCTTCTCTCTCATTGGGAGTAATGAATTTAATCTCTTCTTTACAATATCTTTATAATAATGCCGTAGTATGTTCAGGATATTATGAGAACAGGCGCGATGAAGAAAATAAAAATAGCAGTAATTGAAGACGAAGCTGACATTCTTGAGGTTATCGTTTACAACCTTTCTAAAGAGGGTTATGAGGTATGCTCTGCTTTGGACGGCGAAGAAGGGTTGCAACTGGTAAAAAAAGAAGCCCCCGACCTTGTTCTTTTGGACCTGATGTTACCGGGGCTGGATGGTATTGAAGTCTGCCGGAAATTGAAAGCCGACCCTGCAGCGCACTCCATTTCTATCATCATGGTGACGGCAAAAGGCGAAGAAAGCGATATTGTGCTGGGCCTCGGTATTGGTGCCGATGATTATGTGACTAAGCCATTCAGCCCCAGGGAACTCATAGCGCGGATCAAATCGGTTTTGCGCCGCGGCGGATTGCGGGAAGAGGGGGTCTTGATTTCGAGGGATGGATTGGTCATTGATAGTGACCGCCATGAAGTGCGGCTGGAAGGAAATAAGATTGTCTTAACAGCGATGGAATTTAAACTTTTGCATTTTCTTGCTTCGCATCCCGGTCGGGTCTTCACTCGTGAAAACCTGCTGAGCCATGTATCTTCTGAAGATGCTTTTATCATCGACCGCAATATTGATGTTCATATTCGCTCCATCCGCAAAAAACTTGACAGGCATAGAGATGTGATTGAAACAATCCATCGAGTGGGCTACCGATTTCGGGATGAGGAGGGTTAGGCGATGCTTCGCTCACGCATTCTATGGAAACTGTTTGCAGGCTATGTGATTCTTATTCTGCTCTCCACAATAGTTGTGGGAGTTCTTGTCTCGAAACAAGTAGAAGAACAAACTCTCCTGGAAATTGAACGGTCTCTCGATGTTCGCGCAACTCTGCTGCGGGGACTGGCTCTCGAATTGTTCTCGGTTTCTCCTCATAAAAATGTTCAGGAACGTATAAGAAGTCTGGGTAAAAAAACCAATACTCGGTTTACCATAATAAGGTTGGATGGGACGGTGCTTGCCGATTCGGAAGAAGACCCCAAGACCATGGACAACCATGCCAGCCGTCCTGAAATTCTCGCCGCAGTTTCTCACGGTAACGGAATGACCACCCGGTTCAGCAATACGATAGATACTAAAATGATGTATTACGCCCTCACTGTAGAGAACGAAGGTGGTTTGCTGGGATATGTTCGAACCTCTCTGCCTCTTTCAGTCATTGATGATCGGCTTTCGCGTATTCGCACTCTTGTGCTTTTTGCCATGAGTGTCTCTGTGTTTGTGGCCTTGCTGTTGGGATTTTTCGTAGCAAGTGGGTTTGCGAAACCTTTAACAGCTATGACTGCCATCGCCGAGTCTATGTCTGAGGGGAATTACGATCAACGCGTTTCTATCGATAGAAAAGATGAGATTGGCTCCCTCGCCAAGACACTCAATAAAATGGCACGCAGTTCTCGCGAACGTTTAGAAACCATTGTGCGGGACAACAATAAATTACTGGCGATTCTCTCAGGGATGGTGGAAGGGGTTGTCGCTGTTGATAAAAACGAGACCATCATTCATTTGAATGAAGCAGCAAGGAGGATACTTGGTATTTCAGCCGACCAGGATGTTAGCCGGCGAATTTGGGAGGCGACTCATTCACAGGAATTTTGTCAAATATTGGCTGTAGCGTTGAATGAAGAAACCGAAATTAGAAAGAAGTTGAAAATTGTTACAAGTTCCACTGATCAGCTTGTCGAAGTTCACGCTTCGCCATTTCGAGATGCGGCAGGGGTGCTGGTTGGCGCAGTCGCAGTATTACACGATGTGTCTGAATTGGAGCGTTTGGAAACTATCAGGCAGGATTTCGTTGCCAATGTTTCGCATGAGCTTAAAACTCCGATCACCGCCATTCGTGGTTTGGTGGAAACGATGATCGAAGATGAGGAAATGTCTGCTGAGAGCCATCGCTCATTTTTGACAAAGACAATGAACCAAACCCTTCGTCTTTCTAATATCGTCACTGACCTTCTCGCGCTATCGCGGCTTGAGTCTGCGGGGATGGATTTAATAAGAGAGCCTCTCGACCTTCGTGATGTGGTTAATGCATCGCTGCAGGCACTTCTTCCTGTTAGTGAAGATAAAAAAATCCCTATCGAAAACCAGATTTCCGATGAGCCGGTGGAAGTATTGGGTGACCGGGAAGCGCTTTTTCAATCCGTCACGAACCTTCTTGATAATGCAATTAAATATAATTCAACGAATGGTAAGGTATGGCTGCGTTTGTATAAAGATGGAAAAAATGCCGTGATAGAGGTTCGGGATTCGGGAATTGGCATTGAACCTCTAGAGCAACACCGGATTTTTGAACGTTTTTATCGTGTCGATAAAGCAAGATCGAGACTGGTCGGCGGCACCGGTTTGGGACTATCTATCGTTAAGCATACGGTTCTGGCGCATGGAGGCCAGTTGTCTGTTGAAAGCATCTCGGGAACGGGAAGCACATTCCAAATATCCATCCCCTTTAATAAATCCTCCTGATTTTTTAAAAGTTTTATCCTGCCTTTATATTTGCTTCATTTTTATTTCTTAGACTCCCTCTAAGTAAGACACAGGACCCCCTTTTCTAGAGGAGTAAGAATGTTAAAGAATTGTTTGTTTGTAATTGCCTTGGCCATTCTGGCTATCCCCTCAGTTGTAACTGCTGAAATTTCTGAAAGGCGACTTCTCGCCCTTGAAGAGAAACTACAGGCAAATTTCAGGTTGTTGGAAATGCTGAAACGTTTCACTTGGGGGGGAGACCTTCGCACTCGCTATCAACACGATGCCAGAGACTCGGGAGGATCTAATGTTTTGGATCGCAACCGATTTCGATTGAGGTTTCGACTAAACGGAAATGTTCATGTCTATAAAGACCTCGATATTGGATTTCGTGTGGTGACAGGTGCCGTAGGGTCTCAGACTTCCACCAACCAGACCTTGGATAATGGGATTGGCAATAAGGCTTTCGATCTGGATCGAGCTTATTTCAAATGGAACCCGAAATCTTTCAAGGTGCAGGGCGGTAAGTTCTCAGTTCCTTTTATGAAATCAGAATTGATCTGGGACAGTGATATCAATGTCGAGGGAGTCAGTGAAGAATATTCGCATAAGTCCGGTGACACTCAATTGAAATTGGTTCTGGGTCAATTCGTGGTCGATGAAATTAATCCCGGCGATGATATTTATCTGCTGGCGTACCAGGGCATTCTGGAACAACAAACGAAATTTGGAAAAATCAAATTTGCTGTCGCCTATTACGATTATGTGAACCATGAAGATCCGGCAACGGCTCCGACCTCCTTTGGCGGCGCTTCTCTAAACCCGACAACCTCAGAAGTCAAAATTGTGGATGTCATGGGCGAATGGTCTGAAAAAATTATGGGCCGTAAACTCCAGATATTTGCAGAATACGCGCAGAATACCGGTACCCTCGCTACGGGGAATGCTGATCTGGACACGGCATGGCAGGTAGGTGCCAAGTATGGAAAATCAGGGCAGAGGTTCGGAGATTTTGATTTGAAGTTCATTTACCGGGTAGTGCAATCCGAAGCGGTTTTGGATGTGCTGGCTGATTCGGATTTCAATGGTGGCTCAAGCAATGCGAAAGGCATTGAAACCGGTGGTTCTATTGGACTTAGAAAAGGAATCAAGGTTGCTTTCACCTATTTCAATACCGTAGAGGAAAGAGGGGATCGAAACGACCGACAAACCTTCCAGGCGGATTTAAAATTCAAATTTTAAATTTTATGAAGAAAATTTACGGCATCTTTATTGTTTCTTCATAAATGAAAAGTACCTTAATTTAGAAAAGGAGATAAATATGAAACGACTATTCATTCATTTCGCATTATCAACGGTTTTTCTGATTTCTTCTTACGGCAATAGTTTTGCAGGAGGATCAGGAAAGGTTCGTGTTGATGGGTCGAGTACGGTTTTCCCTATAACCGAAGCGGTTGCTGAGGAGTTTCAGAAGTTGCACCGAAAAGTCCGAGTGACTGTGGGCATCTCGGGAACTGGGGGCGGGTTCAAGAAATTTGCCACAGGTCAAATAGATATTAACGATGCCTCAAGACCGATTAAAAAATCTGAAAAACAGAAGGCCAAAGAGAATGGGATAGATTTTATTGAGCTACCTGTTGCATATGATGGCTTGTCTGTGGTGGTTAATCCGAATAATGATTTTGTGGATTATCTCACGGTTACAGAACTTAGAATGATCTGGCAACCCGGCAGCACCGTGAAGAACTGGAACGATGTGCGGCCTGAATGGCCCAAACAACCCATCAAGCTTTATGGTCCGGGAGCCGATTCGGGAACTTTTGATTATTTTACTAAAGCGATCAATGGCAAGTCACAAGCTTCTCGTGCCGACTTTACCGCCAGCGAAGACGATAATGTTCTTGTCATGGGTGTGGCCGGTGACCCCTATGCTCTCGGCTATTTTGGCTATGCGTATTACCGGGAAAACCAGTCGAAGTTGAAACTCGTTCCGGTAGATGGAGGAGATGGCGCCATTAAACCCTCTGAGCAAACGATCAACGACGGCTCTTATAAGCCTCTATCGCGTCCGATTTTTATCTATGTCAGTAAACCTGGGTCACAGCGGCCTGAAGTTAAGGAGTTCGTGCAATTTTATTTGAAGAATGCTGCCTTGCTTTCGAAGGAGGTTGGCTATATCCCACTACCCGATAAAGAATATCAACTCTCTTTGGATAGATTTAAAAAGTGGAGCACTTTATTCCTTGGAAAGAAATTATCTGGATTGAGTATTACAAAAGTTTTATTTAAAGGAAACCAGGCTGTTGAAAAATAGTGCTGTCTGTCTAACATTCGATAAAAACGTTTTCCAGCGAAGGAATTCTAAACGCTGGCGTGAGGAATTCATTAAAGCCGGCTTGTTTATCTGTGCCTCAGTATCCGTTTTAACGACCTTCGCTATTGTCTGGATTCTGGTTAGCGAGGCGGGGGCTTTTTTTCAGGATGTTTCTGTTATAGATTTCCTGTTTGGAACACAATGGACACCTCTACTGGAACCTCGATCTTTTGGGGTTCTTCCTTTGGTGTGTGGAACTCTTCTTATCGTCGTTGGAACTGCATTGATAGCACTTCCTGTGGGTTTAGCCACGGCAATTTATTTGAGTGAATACGCTTCTTCCAATATTAGAAGTATTCTCAAGCCTATTTTAGAAATTCTGGCGGGGATTCCCACGGTTGTCTATGGCTATTTTGCGCTCACTTTTATAACTCCTCTTTTGCGAGAGGTTTTTTCTGAAGTACAAATTTTCAACGCCGCCAGTGCTTCCATTGTGGTGGGCATCATGGTTCTCCCAATGGTTGCATCGCTTTGTGATGACACCCTTCGCGCAGTTCCGGATTCCTTACGTCAGGGAGCTTATGCTGTTGGGGCGACACCGTGTGAAGTAACTCTCGGAGTGGTGGTTCCATCTTCTTTATCCGGAATTATGGCAGCTTTTGTGTTGGCCATTTCTCGAGCGATAGGGGAAACAATGGCTGTTACCCTAGCGGCAGGTGCGAGTCCGAATATGACGATGGACCCTTTTGTAGCTATTCAGACTATGACTGCCTACATCGTCCAGGTTAGTCTCGGCGATACACCTGCAGGAGGAACAGCCTATCAGACAATATTTGCAGTATCGGCGTTACTTTTTGTTATTACCCTTTGCATGAATATTTTTTCAAAAATTTTACTTCGCAGGTTTCGGGAGGTGTATGAATGATTTCCCGAAATCTCACAAATCGATATTTCATCGCCAGAACATTTCACTGGTTTTGTTTTGCTGTAGCCTGGATCGGGGTTTTAATTTTGGCCATTTTATTGTTCCATGTAACCCGTGAAGGCATTCAATGGCTGGACTTACAGTTCTTGAGCGATTTTCCTTCGCGTTTTCCTGCTAAGGCAGGAATTCATTCTGCTTTATTTGGAACCCTTTGGCTCATCGGTCTTACGGCACTCTTTTCAGTTCCTATTGGCATAGGCTCAGGGATTTACCTTGAAGAGTTTGCGCGAAAAAATCGAATGAGTAGGTTTATCGATCTCAATATCTCAAATTTAGCCGGTGTTCCCTCGATCGTTTACGGGATGTTGGGTCTGGTAATTTTTGTGCGCTGGTTTGGCTTAAATCAAAGTGTATTGGCTGGTAGCATGACGATGAATCTTTTGATATTGCCGGTAATAATTATTTCAACCCGAGAAGCTTTGCGAGGCGTACCCAATACGATTCGACAAGCGGCTTTCGCTTTGGGAGCAACACGTTGGCAAACTGTATATTCGCATGTACTCCCGGCAGCACTTCCGGGAATTCTCACGGGCATTATTCTTGCGTTATCCCGGGCGATTGGCGAAACCGCTCCCCTTATAATGATCGGTGCACTGACTTATGTGGCGTTTGTTCCCGAAGGGCCGATGGATGATTTTACCGCTCTTCCCATTCAAATTTTCAATTGGGCCTCACGACCTCAACAGGAATTTCATGAGCTTGCAGCTGCAGGAATTCTTGTTCTGTTATTTGTCCTTCTGCTAATGAATTCAATCGCGGTTATTATCCGCCATCGGTTGGAGAAAAGGAGTCGATGAACGCAAACCCCATAGCAAACATATTGTCTGAGAAAAAGAAGGAGCAAGAAGGCAAGATAGTTCTTGAAACACGGGATATAAAGATCAGCTACAACGGTGAACCAGCGGTCAAAAATGTTTCGATTTCAATACCGGAACACGAAATAACAGCCATCATCGGCCCGTCTGGTTGCGGAAAAAGCACTTTACTCCGTTCATTCAACCGCATGAACGATTTTGTTCCAGGAGCAAGCTTGCAAGGGCAGGTTTTGTATCGTGGCATCGATCTGTATGGCAAAGATGTGGACCCGGTGGAGGTGCGGCGAAAAATAGGGATGGTTTTTCAAAAACCAAATCCTTTTCCAAAATCGATTTTTGAAAATGTGGCATGGGGACCCTTAATAAATGGATATCAAAAAGATATTTATGAACGGGTAGAAAAGTCACTTCAAGCTGCCGCCCTATGGGGGGAAGTAAAGGATCGGCTGAATAGTTCTGCTATGACTTTATCTGGCGGCCAGCAACAACGACTATGTATAGCCAGAGCCCTGGCGATGGAACCGGAGATCATCTTGATGGATGAACCTTGCTCTGCATTGGACCCGGGATCTACAGCGCATATTGAGGATTTAATGTTTGAACTGAAACAAAAGTACACCCTGGTTATCGTAACGCACAATATGCAGCAGGCTTCTCGTGTATCAAAATTCACGGCGTTTTTTGATGCTGGAAATCTTGTTGAGTTTGGGGAAACTCAGAACATATTCACACGACCAAAACATAATAGAACCGAAGATTATGTAACCGGCCGATTCGGTTAAACGAGGAACGAAATGAGAAAACATTTACAAAGGGACTTGGGCCATCTAAAGAAAGAGCTGTTAATAAGCGGTTCATTGGTAGAAGAGGCTGTTAATAATTCTATTGAGGCTCTGGTCAATCGCCGCTTAAAACTTGCCGAAGAGGTAATAGACGGTGACTATCAGATAAACCAGAAGGAGAATGAAATTGAAGAAGAATGTCTCAAAGTCCTGGCTTTACATCAACCTGTTGCGACCGATCTCAGGTTTATAATTTCGGTTTTGAAAGTTAATAACGATTTGGAGCGAATAGGGGACTTGGCCGTAAATATTGCCGAACGTGCGCTCTACCTTTCTACTCATGAACCCCTTGAGGCCGTTCTGAATTTTCCTCGCATGGCAGATGGGGCTCGGGCAATGGTGCGGAAAAGCCTTGATGCACTTATTGGAATGGATACAGAGCTTGCGAGGAATGTTTTAACTATGGATGATGAAATTGATGATTTGAATAGGGAAATGTATGGAACCCTGCAGAATGTAATGCGTCAAGATCCGGAATCCGTCGATCGGGCGGTCCACACCCTTTCAGTATCTCGTTATCTGGAGCGAATTGCAGATTTATCCACCAATATTGCAGAAGATGTTGTGTTTATGGTGGATGGCGAGCTGATCAGACATCAAGCGGCGAATCGCCGCTGATGAGAAGTCGTTCCCATTTCCGCGATACGGCTCAAGTTATGCTTCTGGAATTGGGTTACTGTCTTTGCCTCCCACGCTAGCGGGCAGCTGGGCGATCAGGCGCCGAGGACTTCTGGTGGATTGGTGAGTTTGGGGATCTTCTCTTCTTGCGGCTCCTTCTGCGGGGGATTTTGCAGCAGATTGAGGAGTTGCGTCAGCGTCGACTTCAAATCTTTCCTATGAACCACGTTATCAATCAAACCATGATCTAACTGGAACTCGGCTCTTTGGAATCCCGCAGGCAGTTTTTGTTTGATGGTTTGCTCTATTACGCGTGGCCCAGCAAAACCTATCAAAGCTCCAGGCTCAGCAAGGATGATGTCCCCCAACATGGAAAAGCTCGCAGACACGCCACCCATAGTCGGATCGGTAAGAAGTGATATATAGGGAATTTTTTTCTGGCTGAGTTGTTGCAAAGCCGATGATGTTTTTGCCATCTGCATTAGAGAGAAGATGCCTTCTTGCATACGTGCGCCGCCCGAGCAACTGACAATAATCATGGGTGCATGGTTTTCGATGGCTCTTTCGATGGCGCGGGTAATTTTCTCACCCACGACCGAACCCATGCTGCCCCCCATAAAACTGAAGTCAAAGACAGCTAGCTCTATAGGTAGTCCATCCATTAAACCCGATCCGGTGATGATGGCATCGTTGGTTGCGTTTTTCTTAATGGTCGCCCGCATCCTATCTTTATATTTTTTTGTGTCTTTAAATTTGAGCGGGTCAGGGGATGTCAGGTTGTGATCTTTCTCAGTAAACGTTTCATGGTCGATCAACAGATGAATGCGTTGACGAGCATCGAGACGAAAATGATATTCGCATTTAGGGCAAACCTTGAGGTTGTCTTCCAGCTCCGCGACATAAATTTGTTCTTTGCACTTTTTGCAATTGACCCATAGGTCTTCATCTTTAGGAGTTTTTTTGCCGATACCGGCTTTGATTTTATCTATCCAGGACATGGCTTACTTTATTGTGGGGTGGTTGCAGGCGGTGTCGTTTCTTCTTCAGGAACCGCATTTTTATTTTTAATCATTAATCCGATAGGACCGATCACGGTGTAGGAGATACCTAAAATAAACAGGGCCACACGTGGAATGGTTGCAAGAACGTAAAGGAATAAGATTACAAACAAGAACCGCGAAAAGGCCACTCGTTTTGTGAAATTTAGTTTTTTGAATGCGGGGTATTTGATATTGCTGACCATGAGGAAGGCCAATCCATAAATAACCATCACCATGATGAACGGATTGATTCGCGTGGCAAATAAATCTTCGAACGCAATAACAATAGAAGCAACAACGACTGCTGCACCAGGGCTGGGCAAGCCAATAAAATGCATGCCACTAATATCCGGTTTGGTCACATTGAAGCGTGCCAGGCGTAACGCCGCACATAGAAGGAAAAGGAAAGCTGCCATCCACCCCAATCTTCCGAAGGGTTTTAATACCCAGGCATAGGCGAGAAAAGCCGGAGCCATTCCGAAAGTGATAATGTCAGCCAATGAGTCGTACTGCATCCCAAAAGCGCTGGTGGTTTTTGTAAGGCGTGCGATGCGACCATCCAGTGCATCGAAGATCATTCCAAAAACAATGGCCCAGGCAGCATGGTAGAAGTCTTCGTTCAAAACAGCAACGAACGCATAGAATCCACAAAATACATTTCCCGTTGTGAACAGGCTGGGAAGTATATGTATGCCTTTTCTTGGTTTCATTTTATTTTAAAAATCCAATGATTGAGCTGCCACCACTTACGATATCGCCTTCTTTAACTTTTATCTCAGTGCCTTCGGGAAGGAAGATGTCTGTTCGTGAACCGAATCGGATCAAACCAAAGCGTTGCCCGAGTTCATATTCATCGCCTTCTTTCGCATAACAAACGATGCGTCGCGCGATAAGGCCTGCGATTTGTTTCACCAGAATTTTGGTGCTGCCGTTATTTAGCACAATCGCAGTTTGTTCATTATCTAACGATGCCTTGTGGCTGGCAGCGTTCAGAAACTTACCTTTATTGTACCGCGTTGCCTCGATTTTACCAGCAATAGGTACGCGGTTCACGTGCACGTTGAAAACGTTCAGGAAAACGCTGACCCGTGTGTAATTATCGTTTGGCAATAACGGATCGTTCTCTTTGATAATTTCAACGACTTTACCATCCGCCGGAGAAACGATGACACCCGGGTCTTGAGGGATGTCTCGTTCCGGGTCTCGAAAGAACCAAACACAGAAAAGGAAAAGCCCTTCAAAAATCCCGGCGAACCAGTAATAAGACATCGTGTAAAGCACCGCTGCAAAAAAAGCCAGCGGTAGAATGAAGACAAAGCCTTCTTTGGCTATAGGGCTGCGCATAAAGTTTCTTCCCTACTGTATTTTCTTGCCGACGAAGGGCATCATCTTACGAAGCTTTTCTCCAACGACTTCTACACGGTGTTCTTTACCTTTTCTCAGCAATGCGTTGAACATCGGGCGGTTGGCCTGATTTTCCAGAATGAACTCTCTGGCAAAACTACCACTTTGAATCTCACCCAAAATCTTTTTCATTTCCGCA
>JABJCF010000117.1 GCA_018665625.1 Nitrospina sp.
TATGGGCTATTTTTGCGCAATCCGACTCCTGGCTTTTTCATGCAACGGGTGCGCATTCCCAATGGAATATGTTTTTCACATCAGGTGAAAGCTCTGTGTTCCATTGTTAAAGATTTTGGCAATGGAATTATCGACATCACCACACGCCAGCAGGTGCAGTTGCGCAATTTAAAAATCGATGACGTTCCTGAGATTTTTTCCATACAGGAAGAGGTCGGCCTCACATCCATCCAAACGGGGCTGGATAATGTAAGAAATATTATGGGTTGTCCAGTGGCTGGGCTGAGCCCTAAAGAAAAGGTCGATGCCTATTCACAGGTCAAGGCATTGAACGAACATATATCCGGTAACTCCGAATTCTCGAACCTGCCGCGAAAGTTCAATATCGCCATTACCGGTTGTGCCGACGACTGTGTGCACGCAGAAACTCAAGACCTTGCACTGGTTCCGGCGGTTCAGGAACTGGGCGGCAACTCGGTTTATGGGTTCAATATTTTAGTCGGCGGCAAGTTGGGTTCCGGCGGTTACCGCATTGCCACTTCTTTGGATGTGTTTGTCGTGCCGGAAGATGTTGTAAAAGTTTGCTCGGCGATCATTCTTTTATTCCGCGACCATGGCAGTCGGGAATTGCGCAGTAAAAACAGGTTGGCATTTCTTATCGAAGAATGGGGCGAGGAAAAATTTCGCGAGGCTTTGCAGGAAAAGTTAAGCAATCCTCTCAACCCTTCCGGAGTCGATTTAAGGAGCAATGAAAAGTCGGAGCATATTGGTGCCTATCGGCAAAAGCAGGCGTCGATGAACTATGTCGGATTAAAAGTTCCGGTAGGAAGAATTCACGCAGACAAATTAGCAGGCATTGCCCGTCTGGCGGAAAAATATGGCAACGGTGAGATACGTTTTTCACATTCCAATTCTCTGGTCATCCCGAATGTGCCGGATCAGAAACTCGGTGACTTGCTGGAAGAATCTCTGGTGAAGGAGTTTACTTATAATCCTTCAAGCGTCATGCGCGGGCTGGTGAGTTGTGTGGGGATGGATTATTGCCATCTGGCAACGATCGAAACCAAGTCACGAGCTTTGCAGGTGGCGGCAGAACTTGAAGGCAAGTTGCCAGACACAGCGCCTATCACCATGCACTGGTCGGGATGCCCGGCGAGTTGCGGCAATCACCTTGTCGCCGATGTCGGATTGCTGGGTAAAAAAATTAAACGTGGCAGGGAAGTGGTCGATGCGGTGGATATTTATATGGGCGGGCGTACTGGCATTGACCCTAAGCTAGCCGTAAAAGTTATGGAAGATGTTCCTTGTGATGAGCTGGCGAAAGTTTTGCAGTTTGTGGTACCGTATCACACACGCGAAAAAATGCATCCGATCAAAGGAAAAAAATACAAACGCAACTGGAAGAAGGCTGCGGCCACAATGGTAAAACAAACAGAGTCATTATTGGAAAAACTGGATGCTGAAAAAAAAGACCTTAATCGAAACTAGAAAGGAAAGAAGTCATGTTTGAAGCTGATATTGAAAAGATGGCTGATGCTTCGGAAAAGAAAATAAAGATGATGAACCGTTTTTCTCCAGGATATCTGGCATTATCGGCTTTGGCAGGTGCCTATCTGGGATTTGGAATCGTTTTAATATTTTCCGTCGGCGGTCCTTTGGCAGGTACCCAGTTTGCACCTTTTATGAAATTGATCATGGGTGTCAGCTTTGGGATTGCTTTGAGCCTGGTTATCTTTGCTGGTTCTGAATTGTTTACCGGAAACAATATGGTTTTTGCTGTTGGGGCTTTAAAGAAAAGAGTGGGGATAAGCCCTATTATAAAATTGTTTGTGCTTTGTTTTGTGGGGAATTTAATAGGATCAATTTTTCTGGCATGGTTGGTGGTGCAGGGAGGCAGCCTTTCAGCAGAAGCCCAGGCTTTGATCGTTAAAGTTGCGGGGATGAAAATGTCATTGGGAGCCAAAGAAGCTTTCTTTCGAGGAATTTTATGTAACTGGTTGGTATGTCTTGCGGTGTGGATTGCGAATCGTAATGTCGGTGATACTGCTAAATTAATAATGGTTTTCTGGTGTCTGTTCGCATTTATCAGCAGTGGATACGAACATAGCATTGCCAATCAATCATTAATGAGTCTTGCTTTACTCCTTCCACATGGTGCGGAAGTTTCAGTGGCAGGTTTTATTCATAATCAGGTGTTTGTCACAGCAGGAAATATCGTAGGCGGTGGAGTGATGGTAGGCATGGTGTATGCGTTTGTTGATTCTCCGTTTTCTTTTTCATCCCAAAAAAATGATTTGGAGAATTTAGAACCGATCGAACAAAAGGAAAGATAAGAGAGAACGTAGCAGTAAAACTTGAAGATGGGTGATGTGCTGGAAAAGGCAGGGGACGGTAAAAACAGGTCTCATGCTGATCTGGCCCGGACTGCTCAAGTCAGTCCTGACGCCATGGCCGATATGGGAAAGAACGGTGCCTAACAGCAGTAGCATAATGCGTTAGGCCACCGGTCTGGTATGCACCTTCAGAGAATGCCGTTGTCAGTGACATTTGGGTTCCTGAACCCTCTGCGTCGGATGAAACCCATCTTTTTCTAGAAAATTAATTTAACTCATATGGGCTGGAGACTTGCGAATATCCCTGGTAGGGGAATATATTGCAGGTATGGATTCGGAAAAAGTTAATTACCATTACACGGATGATCTTTCTACTAATCCCTTGCCTGTGGGTACTCGGGTTTTGGTAACGGGTGCCAATGGTTATGTGGCGCACCGTCTTATTCCTGAGTTGTTGTTTCGTGGTTACATCGTTCGCTGTATGTATCGCAATAGAAGTTCCCCTCCTATCTTATCTCACCCGAATATGGAAGTGGTCTATGCTGACTGTTTGAATGAAGAAGAACTTCAGTCGGCGGTAGAGAATGTGGACTATGCTTATTATCTCATTCACAGCATGCGCGAAAATAATAATGAGTTTGTTCAAAAAGATCAAATAGCGGCTAAAAACTTCAGAGACGCCGCTGAACGATGTGGTGTCAAAAGGATCATTTATCTGGGAGGGCTTGGAGAAAAAAATGATCGTATGTCATCCCATTTGAGAAGTCGCAGAGAGGTGGGGCAGCTTCTTACGCAGGGCAGCGTTCCAGTTATCCGTGTCCGTGCTGCAATTATTTTGGGAACAGGAAGCGCTTCATATGAGCTCATGAAGGCGATGATTGTCAATAACCGGTACATTCCTTTTTTGTCTGAATTCAATTCGCGTTGCCAGCCGATTGCCATTCGGGATGTGATTAAATATTTGGTAGGGGTTATGGAAACTCCAGATTTGAGTTCCTGCATCTATCAAGTGGGTTGCAAAGATATATTGACTTATAAGGAGATGATTCAGAGTTTCGCAAAAATTCTCAACCGAAACGTACGCTTCATTGATGTTTCCTGGGTTCCTTTTCCCGTTCAGTGGATGTGTCGGGTTTATGCCTGCTGGCTTCATTGTTTTATTCCTATCCCCATTAATATTACTTCCTTATTATTAAACAGTCTGGAAACAGATGTGATCTGCACCAATAATGATGTCGTCTCTATTCTCCCCTTCGAGCCTTTGGATTTTAAGACCTCTGTAAAATGGGCTCAGGAAAAAGAACAAAAGTCGATGGTCTTTTCTCACTGGAGTGATGTGCGGCCTGCGGGAATGGAGAACCTTCTTCCAATATGTGAATTTGAGTCTTCCGATTTTATAATTGAAGAGCACGATATTTTAATTCCCGCATTGCCGAGTGATGTCTTTCCTCAGATTTGTAGGATCGGTGGGGAGTATGGGTGGAATCACGCAAATTTCCTTTGGGAGATTCGCGGGTGGATAGATCGGTTATTGGGTGGGGTGGGGCTACATCGAGGCAGAAGAGACCTATCCAATTTGAGAGTAGGTGATTCGGTTGATTTTTGGAGAGTGGAAAAATTTGAACACGATCAGGAATTACTATTGCGAGCTGAAATGATCACCCCTGGTTTATCCTGGTTACAGTTTCAACTCAATCCAGAAAAGGGAAATTCCACTCGGTTGACTTTGAGAGCGCATTTTATTCCAAAACCTTTCTGGGGAAAAATTTATTGGATAGCCTTATCCAGTTTCCACTCCTATATTTTTAAAGGGATGCTTGAGCACTTTAAAAAAAGGAGTATGTATGTTCAGGGAAAAAAGGACGTGAATAAGTAAAGGGCATAAAAATTGTTTCATTTTGTTTCCTATGGTATTCTCCGGTTTCACTTGAGACCCTTATGAAAAAATCCCATACCTTAATTTCCATATTGCTGGTTTTTGTTTTGTTTGGCTGCCCGCCTCCAAAAGCCCAAAAAAAAATGCCGCGTATTTTTGCGTTGAGTAATACGTTGGATACGGGAATCGAACCTTCTTTTCTTATTGCCGATGATTTCAATCGTAATGATGTTCTGGATCTGGTTGTTGCTAACAGTGGTGGGCATTCTTTCTCTTTTTATAAAGGAAACGGCGATGGATCATTCAATGATCAACTGGTTTATAAAACAGGAAGAGGCCCTATTTGTCTGGTTGCGGGTGATTTCAATAAAGATGGCTATAAAGATGTTTCCGTGCTCAATTACGAGGACCAGACGATACAGGTATTTTTGAATACGCGTTTGGGAAGTTTTCAAAGAACGAATCAGTTGGTGAAACCAGGGAAAATTCCTATAAACATGATTTCGGGTGATTTCAATAATGATGGAAACTCAGACTTGGCAGTTACCATGCGCTATTTTCAGGTGGTGATTATTTTAGGGAAGGGCAATGGCTTTTTCAAAGAACCGGTTACCATAAACGTCAACGGTCAGCCAACGGGGATTGTTGTCGGCGATTATAATAAAGATAATAATACAGATATCGCTGTGGGTCTTGCTGGATCAGGAAATACAGGAGTGCAGATTCTATGGGGCAAGGGCGATGGTGAGTTTGAAATCTCAAAAGTTTTTAAGGGCGGCAAACAGCCACTCACCGTAGTAAACATCGATGTCAATAACGATGGCTATCTGGACCTTGTAACGTCCAGTAACTCTCTACATGCCCTCACGACCCTTGTTAATAATAAGGATAAAACTTTCACCAGCTTGCGTGATTTTGCATCAGGGAACTTCCCCAAATTTGTGGTTGCTGCCGATTTTACTGGCGATGGCCTGGAAGATATTGCCGTTTCAAATTCTACCGACGATCAGATATCCGTTTCTCTTGGCAAGGGAGACGGTACTTTTACATACCCACCTATTTATCATCGGGTCGATGAACACCCACAGGGAATGGCCATTGGTGATTTTAATGGCGATGGTTTGATCGATATTGCCACCTCCAGCCGGGATAAAAATCTGATCGATATTCTTACAAAGAAGAATATGATCAACCCGAAACCCAATCCGATTGCAGCGCAACCCGTTAAGACGGGATAAAGAATGTTAGATTAAATGCTTGCGGGGGATTCTTCGGCAGGCTGTATATTGCCTTCTGGATAGACGTAGCTAATGTTTTTGGGCTCAATCAAATGTGCGACTTCCAAAACGTTCTGGAACCCCTCAAGATGATTGTTGGCAACGGGGATGAGCACAAGATCGTAATTTCTTTCCTTAAGCTTTTGTGCCAATTCAGAAGAAATCGATTCGGTTGCAAAGAACCCATTCCCATAGGAATAAAACTCTCCCAGTCCATCTAAGTCCTTTAGGTCGTTTAAGGAGATATCTTGTCCCAGAATGTCAGCTTTATTTTTGAGGTTTTCTAAAATGAGTTGAATCATCCAGCTTCTCACACATCGTAAGATGAGAATTCGCGATCCCTCAGGAATTGTTGATGCATTGGTGTTTTCTGCAAAGGCCTTTGCTTGTGCTTTGCCTTTTCCCAGATCGAATGCGTTCAGAGCATTTTTAAAACTAGCTTGAATTTCTTCCGCTGGATAATGCGGATAATTGACAACAACATGTCCATTGCCATCAAAACCTTCCCAATCATTCCCCTGTGGAATCAGTGATTCTTCCGTGCAGGAATTATAGAAGTCGGTTCCGGGTTGCGGGGTATTGATGGAAACCTGAATTTCATCCAGCCAACCTTTTGCGGCGAGATCATAAACCAGATCGACAGTTTTTTGATCTTCATCTTTATCAGAGCCAAGCCCACCCACGCTGATGGTTCCGTAAAAAAGCATGCCAATGCTTTTTCCAAACTCAACCATGTCTTTTAATTTTTTCAGGTCATGCTTTTTCCCCAGCGTCATTTTTTCAGCTACAAGGTCACTTCCTGTCTCGATCCCGAAACGAATTTTATAGTATCCCGCTGCTCGCATTTCTTCCATGGCTTCTTCATCCAGGGAAGCGTATTCGCACATGGCTTCATATTTGAGGTCTTGCAGTCCAGCTTGTCGGATAGCTTTGGCGAGAGAAATATTGAAACTCTTTTTAATATTGTGTACTTCTTCGTCAAAAAATACGCCTTCCATATCGGGGTATTTCTCATGGAGCGTTTGAATTTCTTTTACGATGTTGTCCACATTTCTCGGACGCCAATTTAGCTCATCGTAATAAAGAGTGGCCGCTGCGCAAAAATTACAACGGCGCGGGCATCCTCTTGATCCGTACATTTGAATTTGTTTGTATCGACAATTTGGCTCGTGATAGTCAATGCGGCTCACATCATCATCTTCAGGGAAAGGGAGTTGATTGATGTCTATTAGATTGCCTCGTTCATTGGGATAGACTCCTGCAATTTTTTTAGAGTCTTTACCCTGAACCAAATCGAGAACGCCGAATTCATATTCCCCGATGCAAACATGGTCGGCCGTTTTTAAAACCTCTTCGGGGTGCGCCATGGGGTGTTGGCCGGTAAATATGAGTCGAGTTCCATAATTTTCTTTGAGAGTTTTGGCAAAACGCAGGTCTTCGCGGATCGTTCGAGTGGAACTTTCCATGATTAGCCAGTCGGGCTTTCCCGCATGTTGTAAATAAGTTTCAACATCCCAGCCCTGCAGCACGCCATCCAAAAACTTTATGTTGTGCGGAGTGTCTCTTTTTAATAAGGACGAGGTGTATGCCAGCTGCCAGGGGTAATAGCCGCAATTGGTAAAGTTTTTAACCCCCAAAGACCAACGTGATGGAACGTGGACCATGTGGTAGCCATCGCGATCAACCCCTACCGAGTTGCCGACAAGGATATTCATATGTTTAAACCTGAGCCTTTACAGGCTCGCGGACTGAGGGTGGAGATGCCACTACTGTTTGGGAGGCAGGGGCTTTGTGCTTTTTTCTGAAGATACATCGGAACAACCACTCTCCGGTCAATGCGATGGTTATGATAAAAAATAAAATTGCGGTGGCGAGATAATTGATGCCTACCCAGAAGAATGTTGTTTTTTCTAAGAAAGCTTTCTTTCTAACCGTAGATGAATTTATTTCTACAAAAGTTCCCTTGGAATTATAACCTCTTACTTTTTTTGCTTTAGTAGCACAAGCAAGAAGATCAATATTAGAATAACCCAAGCCGTGGTCAATGTTGTATAAGGCTACCGCCAGATCAAATTTCGTTTCCTGCATTCGGCGTATGTTTTCCTTGCCGTAGCTAGCCACACTCATGCGGCGCTGATCGGGAATGGTCAACACCTCGTTGACTTGAGGGTCCTCCTCCATAGACTCTTTGACGGATTGCGGGACCATGACTGTTATGTGGCATCCGGGAAACTCTTCTCGCAAGGCAACAAGGGTCTGGTTGAGTATGCGAGTCGCGGATCGAATGACTAGAATTTTTTTGGGTTTAGTTTCTTCTGTCATTGTTTATCCTGGAATATGGGCGCGTCCAAAATCACCGGGATTTTCCAAATCAAAAACTTTGCCTTCGACATTTACGGCAATCAGTTTTTCTATCCCAGATTGTTTTGCGATGGCTTTTATTTCTGAATACCCGTTGCCCGAAATATTGTTGAATGGAATTACTCCCAGAGAATAGGATTTCTTTCTCAATTTTCCAACCATGCTATCTGGAAATGTTTTCTGGTTGAAATGGTTGTCTCCATATAGCAGGACTTCATTGATGTGCGGATTTTTGCGCAATTCAGGTTCAACCGAGGGCTGGGCAAGTACTGTTATCTCTTTGTTGAATTGACTATGAAGGGAGTTAACCACATCGTGGATCTGCTTCATCCTCGAACTGCGAAACAATAATATTTCTCCGTCTTGCTTCAGTTGGACGGATTTAAAATTATCCTGCGCGGTTGCTTTGTAACGTTGGTTGAAACCCATTTCATAAAGTTTTTCTGCTTCGCGAAAGTTATCCATGATTTTTTCAGCCGGATACTCTGGACGGTTGACCACGACATGGTTGCCACCATCAAAATGTTTCCAGTCCAAGTCTTTTAGGTGTCCCTGCTCCTTCATGCGATTAAAAAAAGGAGTGCCCGGTTGTGGTGTACTAATGGATAACTGAAATCGCCATAGTAATTCGCGGTCTAGCAATTCTCGAATGAGGTCGAGGGTTTTTTTATCGCAATCATCGGTAGATCCTTCACCACCAAAGGTAAATGTTCCATAAAATTTTAAGCCGATATTGGTGCCGTGCTGCATCAATTGTTTTAATTTTGGGACGTTAAATTTTCTTTGTAGCTCCATTCCTTTAGCAGCGTGTTCTCCTGCTGTTTCGATTCCCAGTCTAACCATGTAGTAGCCGGCGCTTTTCATGTTATCGAGAACTTCTTCATCCATCGGCCACTGACCGCACATGACGTCGTACTTTAAATCGTCCAGTCCGTTTTCACGAATGGCTTTTGTTAGTTCGAGGATATATTTTTTACTGCCATTGTGAACTTCCTCGTCGAAGAAAATCCCTTCGAGCTGTGGATATTTGGCTCGAAGCGTTTGTAATTCGTAGATCACATTTTCTGGATTTCTGGGGCGCCAGTTGGGCCGTTGATAAGAAATATTTCCGCACACGCAAAAGGTGCAAGACAACGGGCATCCACGAGAAGCATAGGCTTGGATTTCCAGGTATTCGCTGGAGGGTTCTCCCGGCATTCCATAATCAAGTCGTGATACATCATCGTCCTCTGGTAATGGTAAATTGTTGACATCGAGAGGCGGACGAATATTGGTGTTTGGCCAGAGGCCCATGATGTCTTTATGGTCTTTCCCCTGTAAAATATCGAGAACGACCATTTCGTATTCGCGAAGAATTACAAAGTCAGCATACTCGCTGACCTCTTCGGGGAAAGTCGTCGGATGAGGACCGCAGAAAATTAGTTTGGTGCCAAACCGGCGTTTGACTTCCATGGCAAACCGGCTATCTGCATCGATTGTGCGCGTGGCGCAATCCATTACAAGGTAATCAGGGCCAAATTCAGAGACTTTTTCGACAAACGCATCGTGATCCCATTTATCCAGGCACCCATCAAAAAACTTGACCTCGTGGTCGGTATCTCTTTTTAAGATGGAGGAACAATAAGCGAGTTGCCAAGGGTAGTAGGTGAATATGTTATGGTCTTTTGTGCTATTGGTCCAACGGCTCGGTGAGTGAATCATTGCATAGCCATCGGCATCGATTCCAACGGAGTTACAAACAGCAATTTTCATATATTTCCTCTGCGGCGCGCCGCCGCTGGCAATAGGTCAATACTTGTAGAGCGAACTGAATACTTAAAAGCCTTTAACTTTAGGTTTGCTCACAGAATAATTTTCAGCTCTTTTTCCGGAACCGGAACGAGGGGCCCTCTAACAAAAAGAGTCTAAATGCCATAACGGCTGAAATCAAATAAAACTTTACCTATAAAGGCTTTCGGGGTGGTCTATCCAATTGATTTTCCGTAGAATTTAGCGCCATAAACAGGGTATAGTCCCATTGGGAAGGGTAAGTTAACAATTAGTATAAGAGGGGATTGAATGGAAGAAACTGAGACACCGGAGGAAGAGCTTAAATCCGGTTTTTTTGCCCGCCTCAAATCGGGATTGCAGAAAACGCGTTCCAATCTTGCGGGTGGAATTGAAAATATCGTTCAGGGTAAGGCAAAAGTAGGCCCTGAGTTATTGGATGAACTTGAAGAAACACTTCTGATTGCCGATGTCGGCATGGAAACCACCGCCTTCATTTTGGAAGATTTAAAAAA
>JABJCF010000118.1 GCA_018665625.1 Nitrospina sp.
AATTGTAACGCGATCATTAGTGTTAAGTCCAATGTTAACATTTCATTAGGCCCACCTTTAAAAAATACCAGGTTTAGACTGCCTTCGGCAACATCAATCACCGGATTATTAAAACCGTCTTTTAGCACTGAGCGATAAGGCCATACCTTTAGGTGCGACTCCGGAACATAAACAAATCCGTTGATCCCTTGTTCCACATAGATTCCAATCCATACCTTGACACGAATAACGTCTTTTGGTGTAATCCCACGTCCAAGCTCCCAAAATCAGGCGCCAGTATATTTCTTCGCGTCCAACATTATCCTCATCGAAAATTCCAAAGGGACCAAAATAATCTTCAAGTTGACCTATAAAGTTCACCTTTCTTATTTCAGAAACCGCATTTTGAAGAAGTATTCGAACTTTTTTTGGCCAGATACTAACATGATCCAGTAAATGGGAAGCTTCATGGTATCGCTCCATCTTTCAAAAATAAAGGTCCTGATTTTCCTTAAGCCATCCTATCCCTATGGGGGTTGGCACATCACATCCTGCCATTTTAGATTGAGCCCATAGTGTTCTATAAGCTTTAATTAATTTTTCTTCTTCAGGGGAATATTTAAAGGTTCCTTCTAATCGGGAAACTATTTCCCTTGTGATTTCAAGTATTTCGTGGGAATTATTATTCTCCAATTCAAGTCCCAGTTCTTGGAGGTTTTTTGGAATTGCCGCCAACTTCAGCTCTACGCCTTTTTTAAAATCTAGATACTGGCCTGTATTGATAAGCTTAAATTTCTTTCGAATGTGCAAGCAATTCTTCCCAAAGGGAACTAGGCTGAATTCGCACATCGAAACATTAACCATTGGAATATCAAAAATTGTTGCTACATCACCAATCCCCGATGGCGATCCTATGAAAAACCGGCATGTCCCCATAAAAAAAATATCTAAAAATTCACATTGATATTCTGAGACGGAGTAGTCAATAAGACGAGGATGTGAATAGGAAATTGGTTTTAGCACAACTGAACCAACCCTTACTACAGTAAAACCCTCTTCAATTAAGTACTTTATGGCTTCAATGAATGTATCGATATCTGCATTACGGTTATTGTGATACTCCCAATTTTGGTGGCTCATTGTTTTATTCAAAAAAACACTATCTCTTGCAAAAACACAAACATATTTGTCGTTATCAAAATCTATATTCATTTTGCTTAAAAGTTTCCGCCCTTTCTGAATTTCATCTGGAGTAAAACCAATTGAAGGTTGGCCATGATTGAATTCAAAATATTCGTTATAATCAACTCCTAAAGCTTGGTAAAAAGGAGTGCGCTTAAATAGAGGGGATATACCATCAAAAATAGAAACAAGAATCCGACTTTCATAAATTCGCAAAACTCTTTTAAACATTTCAAGTAATTGCCGATTTGCAACATTTCTTGAATCACACAGAAAAAAATAAAAAGGTTTGTCAGAGAAAATACCTAGTTGGCATCTTCTCAAAAACAGATCAGTTTCCAATCCCAAATGACCGATTCTACCATGATGCAGTTTTCCCACCTTAATCCAACAAAAAGGCTTTAAAATCCATAAAAGTATTATTACTGGCACCGCTAAAAATAGACCTAAAGCATTAAAAACGAGATAAACCAACGCCCTATTAATTGCCGCGTAGTCACCTTTTTTAATATTTAAAAATAGTTTTTTTAATGCCGCCTTATTTAGTATCAATTTGGTTATCCGATTGATTCCGATTTGATTGGAAGATTAGGAAAAACTTCTTAAAGAGGGCCAAATTAAGTAGTTTTTTTAAAAAATTCGAAAGATTTGTTTCTTTTTGGTTGAAAAAAGCGTGGTGGATAAATCATAAAATAAGATTATAATATTATCATTATTTCTAATAAAAGCATTACTTTTGGTGAACCCGCCTCTTAAAAAAGTTTGTAAGGGGATCCATTTGGGGAGGTACCAAACCTCACTTTACCATGAGGGTCTCAAGAATATCCCACAACGGATATAGTAAATTTAAAAATCCTTTAATCTATTTTACATAAAATTATCTTTGAGAATTCAATCAGCTGAGCCGATTTATTTAGGAATATACGGCTACAGAAACGGGCCAGTTATTTGAAAATTGAAAGACCTTGTTGACTATAAATACTCTTACGGACATAATTTGGAAAGATTATTTTTTGAGGAAGGAATAATTAAGAAATAATGAGACAACACTTTAATTTAAATAGAGATGCTGCCCTTTTGGGTGCTGAAGGGTACTTGTTGACAGCTCTTGAAAATCAAGAGTGTGTGTTCGACTTCAGGGATAAGCTTGAAAGACTTGTAAGGAAAAATGTCAGCGGTGAAGCTACCTTGGAAAATTACCATGAGTTCGTTTCAAATAACGATGAAAATATCCGGATCCATTATAAATTGAGCAAATTGTTTTGGGAGGGGCATTGGCATTTAGAAGTTTTTGAAAGAAATAAAGATTTTTTTCAAGGTCTGGTTGGTAGGGACTTGGACATTCAAGCAAAACCTCATCTTCGACTTGCACGCCCTGAAAAGCCACAAGATAATATAGGGTTTCACCGGGATACTGACTATGGAGCTTCAGCTTATGAGCTATCTTGTGTATTTTCGTTGACCAATCTTAATAATCTATCAGCTTTAAGGCTTGTTCCAAATTCTCACTCTTTACTTGAAGTAAAAGTAACTGCTGTCAAAAATAAGGATTCTGAAAAAGACTCTATCAGGCATCAACTGGGAGTACCTTATTTTTTAAAAACCCTTGCTGATGAAAACCTCAAAAAAAAGTTGATTCCAGTTCCTATGAAAATAGGTGAGGTTTTAGTTTTCAGTCTAGCCGTTATTCATGGTCAAGAAATAAATAAAGGTTCTGATACAAGGTGGTCAATTGATGCGAGAATAAAAAACAGCTTTATCCAAAGTGGATCTAGGAGCGATTACTACAGGAACTTTGATACCAGCCCGGCT
>JABJCF010000119.1 GCA_018665625.1 Nitrospina sp.
ACTTTTGCGTGATATTGTTGATTCGTTTCATCGAAAATAATTTTTATTTCAGAGGCTATCTTCAACCCATGTTCTTCCAGAACTTTGATAGGGTCCGCCGCCAGGCTTTTTTTGAATTCATTATCGGTGACCGCTTTAGCCGCAACGGTTTTCCAGTTGTCATCAAGCTCTTTTTTCCTGATGGGATTGATTGGGGAACTGGTACCCGTGGAACCCAATATATCGCTCATGTCGAATCCTTTATTTGAACCGGTTCAGTTAATTATTGAATGGATAAAAAATAATACAGGAATCTTTGGCCTAATTCTACAGAACTTTTAATCGTGTGTTAGATGGAGTGGATCAACTCTTCTGCTCTTTTAAGGGCTTCATCAAGTTTGTCGACCTGGGAGCCTCCCGCTTGTGCCATATCCGGCCTGCCACCGCCACTTCCTCCTACGATTGCCGCTATTTGTTTGATGATATTTCCTGCGTGGTATTTATTGGTCAGGTCTTTTGTGACTCCCGCCGCCAGGGAGACCTTGCCATTGGCAACAGAACCTACGACAACAATTCCGGACTTTAATTGATTTTTGGAATTGTCGATAAATGTGCGCAGAGTTTTTGCATCCATATCTTCCAGCTTTTTAATCAGATATGAAATCTCACCCAGTTTTTGCACATCATTGTCGTTGGCAGATTCCTTGCCACTTACCATTTTTTCTTTTAAAGTTGAGATCTCTTTTTCCAGATGCCGGTTCTTTTCCAATAACTTTTTTAGTTTTCCAATCTCTTCATGGGAAGGAGCTTTTAAAAGTTCGCGTATAGCCGTTAAAGATTCCTGCTCAGCCCGGATGGTGTCATAAGCTATAGCCCCGGTTACTGCCTCGATACGCCGAACGCCGGAGGCAATTCCTCCCTCGGAGGTGATACGGAACAACCCAATATCACCGGTCGCAGTAACATGAGTTCCGCCACATAATTCTTTGCTAAAGCCGGGAACATCCACAACCCGAACTGTCTCGCCATATTTTTCTCCAAACAGGGCCATGGCACCTTCTTTTATGGCGGTATCAATATCCATTTCGTTTGTCGATACCTGAATGTTATCTCGAATTTTTTCATTAACACGAGATTCGATCCGGGTTCTTTCCTTGCCGGTTAAAGCTGAAAAGTGGGTGTAGTCAAATCGCAACCGGTTGGATGAGACCAACGAACCGGCCTGTTTGATATGTCCACCCAAGACTTCCTTAAGTGCCGCATGTAAAAGGTGGGTGGCGGAATGGTTCAGTGCCGTGTCGCTTCGAATTTGTGGGTTCACTTTCAAAACGAGAGTGCCTTTTGTTTGCAGGGTTCCTTGAGTAACTTTTGCTTTATGAACTGTCAAACCGGGAAGAGGCTTTGTCGTGTCCTGGATTTCCAGTTGAACGTTATCATTAAAAGCCTGGCCCGAATCGCCAACCTGTCCTCCAGACTCTCCATAGAAAGGAGTTTTATCTGTCAAAAACTCAATTTCATCTCCTGTATTGGCAGACTCTACGGGTGTCGAATTTTTTAAAATGGCTAATACCTGTCCGTTTCCCTGAGTAGCCCCATAGCCTTCAAAAAGGGTTGGGGGGGAGTTTTGCAAGAATTCCTTATAAAAGGATGCGACTTCTTTTTCTCCCGATCCTTTCCATGAGGCCATGGCTTTGGTTTTTTGTTCGTTCATAGCCCGGTTGTATCCCTCCATGTCGAGGGCCAACCCCGCATCTTTAGCGGTTTCTTCTACCAGGTCTGTAGGAAACCCGTAAGTGTCATAGAGCTTAAAGATTTCTTCTCCAGGAATTGCGGAGAGTTTTTCCTTGCGCACTTTTTCCAGGATTTCATCCAAACGTTGAGTTCCATAATGCAAGGTATTGCCAAAGCTTTCTTCTTCGTTTAGGACAACTTTTTGAATGAAGTCCCTATTACTGTTTAACTCGGGATAGGCTCCCCTATAGTCATCAATCACCTTGTTGGTGATTCGGTTAAAGAAAGGGCCTTTCTGCCCGAGAAGCTTTCCATGGCGTAGACCCCGCCGCATGATTTTGCGTAAAACATAACCTCTTCCTTCGTTTGAAGGGATGACCCCATCACTGATTAAAAATACCGAGGCACGGGCATGATCGGTCAGTACGCGAAGAGATACATCCACCTCATTCTGCCTACCATATTCTTTGCTGGTAATACGGGCCGCTTCACTGATGATGGACATCATAAGATCGGTATCGTAATTGGTGGTGCGACCTTGAACGACAGCGGCCAGCCTTTCCAAACCCATACCCGTGTCAATGCATGGGTTGGGAAGCGGAGTGAGTTTGCCGGATTCATCTCGATTGTATTGCATGAAAACCAGATTCCAGATTTCCAGAAAACGATCGCAATCACAACCGACTTCGCAAGTAGGTTTTCCACAACCTACGGCTTTACCCTGATCAATAAATATTTCTGAACAAGGCCCACAGGGGCCAGTGGGTCCCATCGCCCAGAAGTTGTCCTTTTCTCCCATTTTATATATCCGCTCGCGCGGCATTTTTACTTCATCCACCCAAAGGTTGAAAGCCTCCTCATCATCCTTAAAGACAGAAATGTATAAACGGTCTCGAGGCAGGCCTATCACATCGGTTAAGAATTCCCAGCCAAATTGGATGGCTTCCTTTTTGAAATAATCTCCAAACGAAAAGTTGCCCAGCATTTCGAAAAAAGTGTGG
>JABJCF010000120.1 GCA_018665625.1 Nitrospina sp.
AACCATCAAACTGGTTAAGTGCTGCTTCTTTCTGGAAAACCCTTCTGCCATTTTCAAAGCCGCGTCCATAGCCTGCATCAATGGTGTTTTACCCTTGGCAGTGATCGCATCCAGAACACGGGATATTTGGAATAAATTCCGCGTAGGGCGTAATAATACTTTAGCTTCGGCCCCTTCTGTTGCAACAATAGCAACCAGGTTCTTCTTCTGGTAATCGAACTTTAGAATCCGCTGAACAAGTCCCTTCGCAAATGCCAGCCTGTCACGCGTTCCCATTGACGCCGATGTATCCACAACCAAAAGATGAAGCTGTTTCATTCCTGAGATTTTTTTCTTATATCTCAAATCATCTATGCTGATTTGGGATAATTTCTTTTTCCCCTTCCTTATTCCGGCAACGAGGGTGGGGAAAAAAGCGATATCTGACGGATTTCGTGCCAGTTTTTTATTCTCTGAATAACCCCGAGTTTTTCCACGGTCGCCCACCTGTTTGCAAGAGGTATTTTTTCCTGCACTCCCCTTATGCTTTAACGCAGAAAGCAATTCCAACATTTCATATTTTTGCGGAGCAGGCTCTTGTTCCGCTTGAAAGGAGGAAGTACTTTTTTGCCCCTCATTCGTAGACGAACGGTTGTTATCAACAGAATTAGAAGAGTCAGAGCTATTTTTATTTTCAGTATTATTTGTCGAATTTGTCGAGTCTGTAGAGTCGTTATTATTAGGAGGGTTAAATTGACCTCGATGATTCAAGGCATATTCTGCTGCCTTAAACACATCTTCTTCAAGAACTTCTTCTCTACCATTCCAAGCCGCCAGCGTGATAGCTGTCTTTGTTATTACCAGTTCTGCGCGATGCCCCTCTGATCCAGATTTTATAGCAAGTTCTACTATCAAATCTAAAAGGGAATCAGGCAGGTTTATTTTGGGAAGTAAGTTCCTTGCATTTTTAATCCGTGTAAAATATTTAAGCTCTTCTTCATTCCAAAGTTTGGCGAATTTTTCCTTGTCAGTTTCCCAAGCTAGCCGTCGGCGAATTATTTCCTTACGAATATCGACATCCGTTTCCGTTTTAATTTCTACTGAAATACCAAACCGATCTAAGAGTTGCGGGCGTAATTCTCCTTCTTCGGGGTTCATTGTACCCGTCAGAATAAAGTTTGAAGGGTGTTCGTGGCTAATTCCTTCACGCTCAATACGGTTGACACCCATTGCCGCAGCATCAAGAATAATATTCACAAGATGGTCTTCCAGCAAATTCACCTCATCAATATAAATAATTCCATTGTGCGCTTTATGTAACAAACCAAATTCAATTTTAGTCTGAGATGTTTTTAAGGTTTCTGGAATATTGATGGTTCCTACCACCATTTCTTCTGTAGAAGATAAAGGCAACTCAACCAAAGGCACAGAATGCTCTGAACCTGAAAGATCAAGAATGGATTTGAGTCCACGGACCGTGGTAGATTTCGCAGTACCCTTTTCTCCAAAGACAAGAACCCCGCCAATAGCTGGATTGATAGCATTTAAGACAAGAGCTTCTTTTAATTTTTCCTGGCCAACTACGGCTGTGAAGGGAAAGGAAGACATAGTAATTCTTAAAATTCCAGCTGATTAATTAGTATTAGACTCTGATGAAATCACCATAATGGAGACATCGCTGAATTTTTGATCGCACTCTGCGAGTGTTCCTGAGTAGGATGTTTCTTCAGGCCAGGTCAAATGCTCAAACACATGTACCTTGGTGTTTTTTGAGATTCCGTTTTCGATTAGATACTTACAAATTTCTGCTGGCATGAAATCCCAGGGAAGCGGAATAACTATTGCAGCTTTCCCCTGTTTCAAAGCAGTGACCAGAAATTCCTTATCTTTAGAGATATCCCCACGTTTGTGGAATGTCAGGAAAACACTTGTCTCAAATGCTGTCAGGGTTTTAGATGCTGCAATTTGAGCTGAGCTGATTCCTGGAATAATAACTGGATTGGGTTCCTGACTGCTAGTATGGATTCTTTCAAGATATTCATAGCCTGAAAAGTTCACATCTCCCATAAAGCAAACAACACAGGTTTTCCCATCTCTGGAAAGTTCTCCAACTTGTTCAAGTTTTTCACTTTGGTCTTTATATCCCATGGAAACAATTTCTGCTTTAGGATTAAAATGTTTTTCAGCTAACTTCAGCACCGTATCGAACCCAGAAATGACATCAGCTTTATTTAAAAGCAGAACGGTTTTATGTGGCATCATATCGGGGTCGCCCGGCCCTATTCCAACGGCATAAATCATATTTAAGTTCCTAGTAACTTGATTCCTATCGTGACAGAAAATATTGCGACAACAAACCTAGCTTTGGGCAAGTAAGTATTAAAGTTTTTACTCAAAGCAAAGTTTTTCAAAAATAAGCCATACACTCCCATAGTTAGGATCATTCCAAAGCAGAATAATCCTACATATGAAAACACACCAAAAAGAGACTTCGTGAGGGCAACTGGAATCAGTAAAAATATTGAAGCTGAGCCAGCAATACCATGCAAGACCCCCATACCAAAAAGGTGTGGCCCAGAAAATTCCATATGCTTATGCTCAAATTTTTTAAATTTCGAGCTTTGCTTTATTTCCTGGAAGAAAACAATCAATCCCAAAAGGATCATGGTGGCACCCACCATTTGCTCCGCCGATGTGCTCATAAGAGCCATGAAAGCTGAGTCCAGAGAGAAAATCAGAGCCGCCAGTATCGTCAATGTAAAACTATGCCCGAGCCCCCATTGCACTGCAAGCCGTAGCGAATTTTTCAACGAACCTTTACTTAGCACCAGATTGGATACCGTCACAATATGATCCGCTTCCAAAGCGTGAAGGCAGCCAAGAAGTAATCCGCCAGCTAAAAACCAAATCTGTTCCATATCCGCGCCCTAAACGTTGATCGTTAAAAAGTTATCAGTGATGATTTTGAGTTACGTGTTTTTTTAGATCATCTCTATTATTGAACAATAGAGGATAGTCTATTTCGGGGCGCTTAACTATAATTACTGAACACCCATTTTTTTCTGCTGCAGCAATTTTTTCAGGGACACCGCCCTCTTTCCCAGAAGATTTTGTGACAAGACAATCGATGCCCCTATCATCAATCATTGCATGGTTAAAGGCAATGCTGAAAGGCCCCTGAATGGCAATGATTCTATCAGGCGCTACCCCTTTGGACAATAATTGCTGAATCAATTGCGGGTCTGGGAGCATCCTTATAAAAACTCGCTCCTTCAGTCCTTCCCCCAGGAAAGGGTCAATATTTTTCGACCCCAAAGTGAGCAAAATATTTTCCCCAAGAGTTCGTGCTTTATCCGCTGCGGCCTGGATACTTTCAACATAGTAAATATTTTCACCTACAAATTCTTCTTCCGGTCTTTCATATCGAATGTAAGGAGTTCCATTTTCCTTACAAAAACTCATTAAATTCCTACTTATTTCCAACGCAAAGGGGTGGGTTGCATCGATTACCTGATGCGGATTTTCAATTTGGCCACGCTTGAAAATTTCTTTTTCAGTCAACCTACCTATTTCAATAACGTTTTCCGGTAGGACCTTTGAAGCTACTGACATCCCATATTGGGACGCAACAAATACTTTTATTCTGAAATTTTCAGAAATTAAATCCTTAGCAATCTGATTTCCATCAGAAGTTCCAGAAAACAGCCAAACCAGTTTATTTTTTTGCGCCATTTTCAAAAGAATACCCACGTTGTGTGACCATTTTATTCTGAATTACCTGGGTCGCATCATTCCCTAAAATTAATGTTGTAAGCATATCGAATTGCATAGAGAATAAATCGCCAAAAGCCACAATTTGACTTTTCTCATCAGGTCGAAAGGCGTTTGAGACAATCCCGCATGGCGTCTCCCGCGA
>JABJCF010000121.1 GCA_018665625.1 Nitrospina sp.
CATCATGGAATAGTTTTGCAGCGGTTTTGATTCTATTTCCAGTGTGTGAGCCTGATAAAACTAGGATTGCTGGAGTTGGAACTAAACTGTCTTCATGTATAAGTGCCTGAGACAAGCCATTCAATAGCTGTTCGGAAAAAATAAAGCATAAAGCAAAAACAATTCCAATAGCCGCAAGTAAGTTTAGGGTGTATTTTTTTAGCATAAACTTGTCGAATTTTTAGCAGCATCGGGGAAGGGATGCAATTGGATTGACGTTACTTTGGGTAGACTGGCAAGTAGCCCTAGAAAGGAGTGAAAAATCCAGTTAAGGTTAGGGAATCTCAATGTGTCAAAGGTTAAAGACATAATCGAAAAACTGAAAAGAATTGCAATTAGAATCCCCCCATCCATATCTCTGATTGAAAGCTTTCTTGTCGTTCTAAGGTAAGCAACTACAAAATATATTACAAGGCCAAAATAGATGATAGAAAACAAACAGCCCCATTCAATGAGATAGGTTAGGACTATATTTTCAAAGGTGTTGAGTGATTTGATGTATTCCCGGTATCGTTCCTTAGAAAAATAATTTCCCAGCCGTAATTTGTAGTCATTAAAGAACGGATCAAGATCAGCCTTAAACCCTAAACCCCAAACAGGGTTTTCTTTGATTACATGGAAACAAAAAAAATAATTTTCTACTCTTAAAGGTATTGAGCTGTAAATGGCAAACGGTAATTTTGTTTTTGTAAATTTTCCATTTACAGAAGAGCTGGTTATTGAAGGGGGGGTCAAAATTATCATGTTTTTATACTTAACCCTTAGGGTATCTGAAGAAAAAAAGGCGAGCCCAATTAAGAAAATAATCCCCCAAAGATACTTAAAAAATATTCGAAATCTAAAAGCCGTCAGGGTAATTATCAAAACTAGCAAGCCCAGAAGATGACTCTTTTTTGCCATTAAAATTATCAGGACTACCGCTGAAATCAAGCTCAAAACCAATACAAATTTAATGAGAGTAGTGTTGTTTGGTCTGTTTAGTAAGATTAGCGGACCAACTGAAAAAAGAATAAGTAATGTGCCAGCAGGAAGAGGGTTTCTTGAAAACAAATAAACTATTCCGAGGGAAAAATGCTCATAAATTCCCCAAACTACCAGGGCTAGCAAACATAGGCTGGTCATCCAAAGATAACTATCCTGATTTATTGTGGATTCAAATAAAGTTTTGGCTGTGAAAAATACCAATGGGCCCGAGGCTAAAAATAACCCCATTGACTTAATGCTAGCCTCTTGGTTTTCGCTAAAAAAACAACTCGTAAAACCAAAAAATAATATTAGGAGAACCCATATCAATTCTTTTGGGACTTGCCGTGTTTTTAGCCAAAGTACAATCCTACTGAGTATAGTCATTCCTATGGGTAAGGTGCAGGCCAGTAGTATAGAAATCTTTTCCGCAAAGGGGGACCAGTTGTAAATAGCTCCAACAGAAAAGACCATTATAAAAATAGTGGATAGGCAAAAAACCTTGAAAGCCAAATTTTCCATTTGAACTGTTGTCATGTTTTTTGGGGTAGGTGGTTTGGTAATTTAGGGGCAATTAAATTTAATGTGAAGATATTAATTGCTTATGCTGTTTTCGTCGAAATTGCTATAAGTAGTTGGCGCAAATCATTTTTGTCCGCATTCATTTGGGTTTCAAGGGTAGCCAATATTTCTTCAATTTTTTCCCAAGTGCAAAGATCTTCTTGGACTTTCATGATCATTGGGTGTTCAGTGGGGCTTATTTTATCGTTTATAAATAGCTCTTCGTGTATTTTTTCTCCCTTTTGCAGACCGATAAATTTAATCTCAATGCCTGATTGTTCCTCTTGGGTATCTGTTGATTTTAGTTTGTTTCCCGATAAAAAAATCATTTGTCTGGCCAAGCTTAATATCGAAACAGGATCTCCCATATTAAGGATAAAGACATCGCAATTTCCGCCTATAGAACCTGCCTGTATAACCAATTGGCTGGCTTCTGAAATTGTCATGAAATAACGTGTTACTTCCGGGTGGGTTATTGTAATTGGACCTCCGTTTTCAATTTGTTTTTGAAAAAGAGGGATTACTGAACCGGAAGAACCTAAGACATTTCCAAATCGAACGATGGCAAAACTTGTGAAATCATCATGTTCTTTTTTTTCTGTATCTTGTTTTTTAAAAAGTCCCTGTGCAATTAATTCTGTAATACGTTTGGTTGCCCCCATTACACTGGAAGGGTGAACAGCCTTATCTGTTGATACCAAAATGAATTTTTTCACTTTAAAACGGATAGCGGCTTTTATAACGATAAAGGTGCCAAAAATATTATTTATTATGCCTTCTTTGATATTGTCTTCTAAAAGGCTCACATGTTTATAGGCGGCAGCATGATAAATTGTGTCTATATTAAATTTTAAAATTGTTTCTTCAATGAGATCTTTATTGGCGATTGACCCAAGCACAGGTGTGATAGTTGTTTTGGAATTAGTTTTTGTGGAAAGATTAGACAGCTCGTTATTGATTAAATATAAACTATGTTCTGAGTGATCAAGTATTACAAGGTCAGAAGGAGCGAGAGGTAATATTTGCCGACAAAGTTCTGAGCCGATGGACCCGCCTGATCCTGTCACTAAAACATTTTTGTTGGTAACACAGGCAGTGAGGAGTTTTTTGCTGGGTGCTATCTCGTCTCTTCCCAATAGTTCTATGATGTCTATTTTCTGCAAGTCGCTCATTTTTGCTTTGCCAGAGGCCAAATCATTTAGCGAAGGCATTGTTCTGACAGAAACTTTTTTGTCTTCTAAAAATTTCAGTAATTTTTTTCGTTGTTTTAGTTTCATGCTGGGCATTGCTAAAAGTATTTCTAATGGGCTAATCTTGGCCCGAACATTCTCTATCTCTCCTCGATCTCCCAAGACTTCAATATCCTGAACGAAATGGCCTTTTAAGGATTTATCGTCATCAATTATTCCCAAAATATTTACATTGTTTTGGTTTGATAAGGCAGTAGCCAGTTCAATGCCACCCATGCCACCACCGTAGATAAGGATATTTCTAGTCGATTTATGGGTCGGTTTTGTTTTTGGAGTAAGTAAGATCAATTTTGCGATTTGCCTACTCCCGCCAATAGTAAGGAGTAAGGTTATCCAAAAAAGAAATGGAATAGAGCGGGGAAAGGTAATCTTCATATCTAGGTAAAAAGGAAGAAATGCTGCTATGGTCATTACCCAAAAAAGAACAAG
>JABJCF010000122.1 GCA_018665625.1 Nitrospina sp.
CCGCCTCAATCAGCATATCCGCAAGACTTTCACCATCGACAATCACATCAGCCGCTATCCTGAAATACTTTCCCCGCTCCATGTTCTTTAGGTTTATTTTCTCGGCATCTTTGAGAATATCAGCGACCATTTCTTTTGCTTGTTTTGCATCGTACTTTTCCTTTTCACACTTGCCTCTTATCTCTGGAGTATCAATGCCATTAACTCGAATAGATATTTTCTCGCCGATTATAGGGTGGAGGCCGGGAAGGTTGAAGGTGATGGTATCGCCATCATAGTTTCGAACATATTCGGCCCCTTCAAAGTCGCCAAAGGATTTAGCATAAGAGTTGTAAGAACCACAGAGAAGCAGGATCACCAATAAAACGATTGTTTCCCCAATGGATTTCATCGATTATGCCTATAAAGGAATATCTGATATAATATCGCATTATCGAATAAATTCAAAGTAGGAGAAAATTGCCCTTACTCCTTCTATATGCCCTCTAGGACCTTCAAATCCTATGCAGACTTCATTTTTAAATATAGATTTATAATCAAGTTATGAATACGCAAGAGATAAAGACTTTATATAACGAATTCTTGAGCACCTACAACGCTGAAGAGATAGATTCTATCTGGAAGAAGCAGAGTTCAAAGTTTCAAGATTTCTGGACAAATAAAATAATTAATCCTAATCATGAAATACTTACCGAGGGAGAGATTGATGAAATAGTGAGGTTTTTAGATCGAAACGCCAAAGGAAATATAAAGGGAAGTGAATCTGTTGCCAAAGTAATGATTCCACAGGGTAAATGGAGGCGAATGTTCAATGACATAAAAAATAATGCCCCCCTTGCAAAAATAATGATGGATATATTTTTAGAGTCAAACCAAGAAAAAAGAGGGAGTTTAATTGACCAACTTTACAAAATAAATGAGGATCAGAAAAATAGCCTTACCGGAAAGTCGGGAAATGCTATCTCTGCGATGCTATGTGCTTGGGATCCATTTAACAATTTAAATATAGTTTCCTTAAAACATAGGAAAAAGTTAATAGATTATTTTAAGTTTGAAGGTGGAACCAATTTTGAGAACGATTCAACAGGAGAACAAATTGCAAAATCGAATGATCAAATAATCAATGGTTATAAATCCCTCGGTTTAAAAGGTTCTATAAATACTATAACCAGGTTTTTTTACCGATCAAAAAAGATAATCCCATGGATAACCGAATTGGAAGAAGATAAAGCGCAAATAAATGAAAAGGATGATATTAAGAGTTCGTCATCGAATCCAAATTTTTGGATTGAAAAAACGATTTGCCATAACCGGCCTGATCGCCTGGCTGGTGATTTTAGTTTAGGAAATGCGCTTTGGTCACCTCAAGAATCTCAAGGTGGTCAGGATTTATATAAAAATATGCGCGTAGTCCAGCCTGGGGACGTTGTAATTCATTTTGCAGACAATAAGGGCATTAAGGGTTTATCAATCGTTAAATTGGAATGTGACGATAGTTTTATGGGAGTAGATAATACTGAATGGTCTGGGAGACCGGCTTATCTAGTGAAGCTTAATAACTATGTTGATCTGGATCCTTTTTTTGATCGGGAAACATTTTTGGGAAATTCTAAATACCGCGAAGAGCTAAAAACTATTCGAAAAAACCATAATGGTCTATTTTACCAAGATGATCTAAATTTAAGACAGGGCGCATATTTAACAGCTGCCCCCCTGGATTTAGTTTTGCTTTTAAATAGAGCTTATAAGGATTTTTCTAACAAATTATTGCCTTACATTCAATATGAAGAAGAGGTTGATATAGCTATGGAAGAAAGTACCGATCCAAGGGAATCACCTTTAAATTTAATTTACTATGGCCCTCCTGGAACTGGCAAAACCTATAATGCTATTAGACAGGCAGTAAAAATTTGTGATGGAAAACCTCTGGATGATGAAAATGAATTCTCACAAAGATTAAAAGAACTTTTAGGGAGCGATCAAATTTCCATGGTCACGTTTCATCAATCGTATGGATATGAAGAATTTGTTGAAGGAATAAGACCTGTATTGTTTGAGGGAGGAGATGGAGGCTCCGGAGAACCCTTGGGGGATGGAATTCAATACGAATGCAGAGACGGAATATTTAAGAAATTATGCTTGCTTGCAAAAGAGTCCCCGTCGAGCTCTGTACAACCAGAAAATTTAGATTTAACTGACGCCAATGTTTGGAAAATGTCATTAGGAAACACACTAATCCCTGATCAGGCATTTATTTATGATGATTGCATCAAAAATAACTATATTTTACTGGGCTATGGAGAGGGCTTAGATTTTTCCGAATGTAACAATCGAGAAGAAGTTAGGGATAAATTGAGGGGAAATAATCCTGATATTAAAGACAATGATTACCATATTACTTCTGTAAATATTTTCAAAAACAAAGTGAAAATTGATGATCTTGTTATTATATCGGATGGAAACAGGAAATTTAGAGCAATAGGCCAAATTGTTGGAGACTATCAATTTTTTTCAGAGAGCGAGTATGGTCAAATGCGACCCGTAAAATGGCTTGCCATTTTTGATGAAAGCCTTCCAAGGGAGAAAATAATTAAAAAGGTATTCTCTCAGGCGACAATTTATCAATTGCATAATAAGATTCTTAAAATTGATGGATTAAGTGACTTGCTTTCTCCAAAAAGTAATAAGTTAGCCAAGAATTATGTTTTGATTGTTGATGAAATTAATAGAGGAAATGTTTCGAAAATTCTAGGGGAATTGATAACCTTGCTGGAGCCTGACAAGCGGTTGGATGCGCCAAACGAAATAATTGTCAC
>JABJCF010000123.1 GCA_018665625.1 Nitrospina sp.
GCCGCAAACGTGGTCGTATTGTGTTGGTGGGTGTCACCGGACTGGAGTTGTCACGCGACGATTTTTTTAAGAAAGAATTGACATTTCAAGTATCGTCGTCTTATGGCCCCGGTCGCTATGACCCTGCGTACGAAGAACAGGGCCAGGATTATCCGGTGGGGTTTGTGCGCTGGACTGAACAACGCAATTTTGAGGCAGTGCTGGATATGTTGGCCGATGGCCGAGTGGATGTGCAGCCATTGATTTCGCATCGTTTTGCTTTGGATCAAACCGAAGCGGCGTATTCGGTGGTGGGCGGTAGTGAACCTTCGATGGGTATTTTGTTGGAATACACTACACTTGAGGAAAAACCGAACGCAGAGATGCGAACTGTGACTGTAACGTTGGGGAGTCATTCTTCGTTGCGAGGAGGCGTGGCAACCCAGGCACCATCGGTGGCGTTTGTTGGGTCTGGAAACTACGCTACGGCAGTGCTGATCCCGGCGTTCAAAGCAGCGGGCGCACATTTGTCTTCGGTGGCTTCCAGTGGTGGTGTGAGTGGTGTGCATGCCGGTAAGAAGTATGGCTTTGATGAAACCACAACCGACACAGATAGTTTGTTCAATGACCCCAATGTCGATGCGCTAATAATCACCACTCGGCATAATAGCCACGCACGGTTTGTGTTGCAGGCATTGAAGGTAAGCAAGCATTTGTTCGTGGAAAAGCCATTGTGTCTGACGTTGGATGAGTTGGATGAGATTGAGGGGTTTTTGGATCGTGGTGATAAGGCAATCCGGGCTCCCGTGGTGATGGTCGGCTTTAATCGTCGTTTTGCACCACAAGTGCAAAAGATTAAGTCATTACTCACTGGTGTAACTGGCCCCAAGTCATTTGTGATGACGGTGAACGCTGGTGCGATACCCGCTGACCATTGGACACAGGATATAGAAGTAGGCGGCGGTCGCATCATCGGCGAGGCTTGCCATTTCATCGATTTGCTGCGTTTTCTGGCGGGTAGTCCGATCGTTGCGCATTCCCTGTTGGCCATGGATTCGGTCATCGGCGATACGCTAAGCTTGCAATTGAGGTTCGCTGATGGCTCCATTGGCACCGTGCATTACTTCGCCAATGGATGTAAGGCCTTCCCCAAGGAACGGCTGGAGGTGTTCGCTGCCGGGCGGGTGTTGCAACTGGATAATTTCAGAAAACTGCGAGGCTTTGGCTGGCCAGGCTTTAACAAGCTGAATCTGTGGCGGCAAGACAAGGGACAAAAGACGTGCGCGGCTGCATTTGTGACGGCGATTTCTAACGGCAGGGTGTCACCGATTCCCTTTGCGGAGATTGTGGAAGTTACACGGGTGAGTATTGAACTGGCCAAGTCTGTTTAGTCAATATGGTTTACGGTTATGACAATTGCACAGAAAAGTGCACCACTTTTACTGGTACATTTTTACTTTAGCAAAGCTATGATTGACCGAGTGAAAAATGGTGGACCAGCGTTGATTCCCTTTGAGGAGATTATTAATACTACCAGGGCGAGTTTTGGAGTTATTAAATCTTTGAGAGAGGGGTGCTGGGTTGAGGTATAAAATTAGTCATATGGTATTTCGGGAGAAGTAAAAATGTCGAAAAAGATTTGTGTCATGGGCCTTGGCTACATTGGGTTGCCTTCAGCCGCTTTATTGGCAAATCGTGGTCACCGGATACATGGTGTGGATATTGTTCAGGAGGTTGTGAATACAATTAATGATGGTAAGATACACATTGTAGAACCGGATCTGGATACCTTTGTCAGAGCAGCAGTAGAATCCGGGAAATTGAAAGCTTCATTGAAACCGGATAAAGCGGATATTTTTATTATAGCGGTTCCGACCCCATTTAAAGATAACCACGTACCGAATATCGATTATGTAATAAATGCAACAAAGTCCCTAGTACCTTATCTGGAACCAGGTAATATTTTGATTTTAGAGTCAACAGTACCTGTAGGGACTACAGATCGAATTCGTGAGGTGCTGGTTGAAGAAAGTATTGATGTTAACAGCTTATATATCGCTCATTGCCCTGAAAGAGTTTTGCCTGGTAGGATTATGATGGAACTGACCGAAAATGACCGAATAGTCGGCGGTATTACTCCTGAATCAACTAAAAAGGTTGCAGAGTTCTATCGCAGTTTTGTTAGTGGAACAGTTTTGGAAACGGATGCAAAAACAGCAGAAATGTCAAAACTTGTTGAAAACTCTTCCAGAGATGTGCAGATTGCATTTGCTAATGAACTGTCAATCATCTGTGATAGTATGGGAATAAATGTCTGGAAAGTCATTGAGCTTGCAAATAGACATCCCCGTGTAAATATACTTCAACCTGGAACCGGTGTTGGTGGGCATTGTATAGCTGTTGATCCGTGGTTTGTTGTTGATTCTGCAAAAGGTGAAGCAAAGTTGATTAAAGAGGCGCGTCTTAGAAATATCTATAAAACAGAATGGGTTATTGAAAAGATAAAAAACACAGCGTTATTGTTTGAGAAAGAGAATAAAAGACTCCCTGATATTGCCTGTTTGGGGTTAGCATTCAAACCCAATATAGATGATTTAAGGGAATCTCCAGCTTTATATGTAGCCCAAAGTTTGAAAAAGGGTAATTTTAATATACTTGCGGTTGAACCAAATATAAAGGGTCATAAAGATTTTAATGTTTGCACATTGGAATATGCATTAGAAAAAGCAGATATTTTGGTTTACCTGGTGTCTCATACTGAGTTCTTTGGTGTTGATGAAAAAGGAAAGGTTGTATTGGATTTCTGTGGTGTTAAAAAAGATGCGTAAAATATTAATTGTATTTGGTACCCGTCCGGAAGCTATTAAAATGGCTCCTGTAGTGAAAGAGTTCATAAAACATCGAGATGTCTTTGAAACCAGAGTATGTGTGACGGCGCAACACAGAGAAATGCTTGATCAGGTTTTGGATTTGTTTGAAATTAAACCGGAATATGATCTGGATATTATGAAACCTGGGCAGGATCTTTTTGATATAACATCCAATGTGCTGTCAGGCATAAAAAGTGTTATTGAAGATTTTAACCCAGATGTGTTGATCGTTCATGGAGATACAACAACAACTTTTACAGCTTCACTGGCTGCATTTTATAAGAAGGTAGAAATAGCGCATGTCGAAGCAGGGTTGAGGACATACAATTTAGACTCACCGTGGCCAGAAGAGGCAAACAGACAACTGACTGGGAGACTGGCGAATTATCATTTTGCTCCAACTGAATCAGCGGCAGAGAATCTGATAAATGAAGGCAGGAGCAGGGATTGTGTTTTTATTACCGGTAACACTGTTATAGACGCTCTCTACCGGGTCCTTGAAAAA
>JABJCF010000124.1 GCA_018665625.1 Nitrospina sp.
ACAGATGAAATTGCACTACTTGTTGATTCTTTCAACACCATGACAGAGGAACTAAATGAAAGTCGGATCAATACCCAACAGGCCAATGAAAACCTCAAGCAAACAAATATCGAATTAGACCGCAGAAGAAATTATATCGAAACCATTCTCGAAAATATTGGCGCAGGAGTTATATCAATAGACAAAAAAGGCCGGATTACAACATTCAATAAAGCTGCGGAAAGCATTCTACATTTATATAGCGAAAACATATTTGGCTCCAATTACAGAGATGCTTTTGATTACTCCTACCACCAGCCCATCAGAAAGTTGATACAAAAAATGAATGCGCAGGGACAAAGTTCAATTGAAGAACAAATTGAGCTAAGAGTCTATGACACAAATATCACTCTCCTTATAAACATTCAAATTTTAGCCGGCGTTTCCAAAAAATACAGAGGAATGGTCATAGTTTTTGAAGACTTGACCCAGCTGATCAAAACTCAAAAAGTTGCAGCATGGAAAGAAGTTGCACAGGGAATTGCCCATGAAATAAAAAATCCTCTCACCCCTATACAGCTCAATACCCAACGGCTGAAGAAAAAATATCACGAAAACAAGGAGGATTTTGCTCGGGTTTTTGATGAAAGTATTAATATTATCTCCCAGGAAGTCGAGGGCATGAAGGACCTTCTCAACGAGTTCCTAAGGTTTTCGAGGATGCCGGCTCCAGACCCCAAGTTAACGTCTTTGCACAAAATCATTGATGATATTCTTATTTCCTATTCGGAGCATGAAAAAAATATCAAAATCAAAAAGAGTTTTGATCCGAATTTAGCTCAGTTGGTAATTGATCCTGAACAATTGCGGCGGGTGCTTATAAATCTCTTCGAAAATGCTACAGATGCAATTGACGAGGGAGGAACAATTCAAATTCAAACCAAGATTCTCAGTGATAAAAAAGCGGTCCGTCTTGAATTTTCGGATAATGGAACAGGGATTTCATCTACCGATCGGGAAAAACTATTCTTACCCCACTTCACTACCAAAAAACGAGGTACTGGGCTTGGTCTGGCAATTGTAAATCGAATTATCATTGACCATAATGGAACCATTCGGGTTCAGGACAATTCACCCAGAGGGACCACTTTTATCATTGACCTTCCTTATTCACAAACAACACTGGAAACCAAAAAAATCCTTGCCTAAGCCTTTTCAAGATATAATTTAGGATGAAGCAATAGCTTTCAATCAATTGCCAAATCTTTTACAATACGCAGGAACAACACATTTTCGGACTTAAAAATGAAGCGTAAATTAAATATTGATTTGGAAGAGGAAATATTCGAGCAATTAAAAGTGCTATGCAAGGGAGATGAAAATGCTATGAAAGCATATATCATCCAAGCTCTGAAAAATCATGTTAAACAAGACAAGTCTCCAAATGTACCCGAAGAAAAAGAAAGTTTAGAAAATTATTTAAACCAAGGGCAATCTGGAAGTCGAAACTATGGAGTTAAAGGGCAAGGTTGGTAAATGACATTTACCACACCAAATATACTTCACTCCATTTTTAATTCAGAACCCTTATAAATTTAGTTGAGATATAAATATGGCTGATAGATTTATTGACAACGGTAACGGAACCATTACCGATAATGAATTAAAATTAATCTGGAGAAAAACAGATTCATTCCAAGACACGAAAAAGTGGATGAACTGGTTTAAGGGACAAGACTACGTAGAAATCTCCAATCTGGAAAGACTTTCGGGGTACGAAAGCTGGCGCTATCCGAAACAGGACGAGGCATGGTCGCTTTTCGATCTCAAATTCAAAAATACTGATAAATATGGAGATGAAATATATTTGCCCTCTATATTTGAACCTGGAAGCGCGGGAACAACCTGGACGGACGAAGAAAAAGATTCTTCAGCTCTTGTTGTTCAGTATGAAGATGGAATGAAAGTATGGCCATCGAAGTATGCCCACTTGAACATGGCTTATCGAATGGTCAGGGAACTGGATTAAATATCAGTTCAAACTTTGAAATTCAGGGCGCAAGGGATAAATAATTTTTACTCCAGGCTTTTTGGCGCCATCGTAATTGAAC
>JABJCF010000125.1 GCA_018665625.1 Nitrospina sp.
ATCCTGAATAAGCTTTCCATCAATTAATATAGAACCTGAGGTTGCATCAAAAAAACGATACAATAAATCGACTAAAGTAGTCTTGCCGGAGCCACTCATTCCAACAATAGCAATAACTTCTGACTTTTTAACAGAAAGATTAATATCATTCAAAACCATTGTGTTCCGTGATGGATATCGAAAGGAAACATTCCTAAACTCAATGCATTCATTAAACTCAAGAAGTTCATTCTCTCCTTCCCACACTTTTTCTTCATCCTGATCAAGAATACTAAACACTCTTTCCGCTCCCGCAAGCGCCGTCTGCACATTGGTATATATTTTAAATAAAATACGAATTGGAGAATACATCATAAACAAGGCAACGATAAAAGCAAGAAATGTTCCTTGGCTAATTTCTTCATTCAGAACTTGACTGCCCCCATACCAAAGGATGAAAGCTGAGCTAACAACTCCCAATACTTCCAGAAAAGGTGAAGTGATTTCCACACACTTCACATTTTTTTTCATCACTTTCAGGTAATTGTCATTATCAACCTGAAACTTTTCTAATTCTCGAGCTTCCATACCAAAGGCTCTGACAACTTTTATTCCAGAGAAAGATTCAATAATAGTCACGTTAATATTCCCCAATATCTCTTGACCTCGCCGGGAAAAGTTTCTTAGCTTTTGAGCAATACTAGATACAGGAAAGACCATGATCGGAAAGATGATCAGCGCCATAATTGCCCAATCCCACTTCAAATAAAATACCCAAGCGAGCAAGCCAATCAACATCACACCATTTTGCATAAACTCTTTCAATAGTCGAGTCACGGTGGACTGCATAATTGTGACATCATTATTGATTCTGGACATGAGCTCACCCGTTTCATGGTCCTCAAAAAACACAAAAGGAAGTTTGTGAATATGTGTGAATAGTTTCCCTCTGAACTTCACCACTAACTCCCATGAGATCCCAAAAATAATAAGGTTTTGAGCATAAGTAAGTACTGCTTTGACAACGTATAAAAGGATCAAGGCGAGAGGAATAATCTTCAACATTAAATAATCTTTTTCTACAAAGATTTGGTCGAAGGTTTTTTGGATAATTGGAACGGGTGAGGTGGCAATAATGCCAACAATGATCGAAAAGAAAATGGCAAGATATAAACGACTCAGGTAGGGTTTCAGGTTATAGAATAAACGCCTATAAAGGGACATTAGCCACCGAGGTTTCTATACAGGATTATGAGATAAAAATAAAAAAGCCCTTGGTATTGAACTCAATTCAATATCCAAGGGCCCAAAAAATTACGATAGGCAATAAAACTTAGACTTTTACTTCTTTGCTGGTAGGAAATCTTCAATACCGGCGCCATTTTTAATGGCATCTTCCATCAACTTCACAGACTCACGGATTCCTTCTTCACAAACATCAAGTGAAATATCCTGGATATCATTTTGAGAACACCAGGCCATTACACGGTTTTGGGTATTATCCCTCATGAATCCTTGGGGAACGCGCTCCAGTCTTTCCAATGCTTCTGGTGACCAGTTAAAATCATCCGCATCTAATTCAGCACCTATACTGAGGATATCACCTGGAATTCCTTCGCTTTGTGTTTTGTCATTACCATTCTGGATAATCTTTTCATTCAAAATTTTATCGAGGAATGCTAATGATACGGTATTAACTTTCTGTATTCTGGCATTTTTCTCAACACGTGCATGAGCTTTCCTTCTCAAATGTCCTTTTGGAAAACTATTGAGTCGGTCTAAAGCTTCCTGCGTCCAAGACACTTGAACACCATCAGGTAAAGTTGTGAATGTAGTAGAATCCTGAGCTTCTGCTTCAGTAGCCTCATACTCTTCTTTGTTAACTGGCAGTAAGCGCTCAGGACCTGCATTACATACTGTACACTTAACAACATCACCTTTATAAAATGTATTACAACTTGTACACTTCAAAGTGATCTCTTCAGGAGCCTTACCAGCATGAGCTTCTGCCATTTCTTCTTTAAGCATTCCTAGACCTTCTGGATTATTAGGGTCCATACCCTCATTCTTCATTCTCTCACCAATAGCGGACATTGCCTGCATAGCTCCTGC
>JABJCF010000013.1 GCA_018665625.1 Nitrospina sp.
CTGACGCTTCATATCCTCCTCACCCATGAACACATCGCATTCAAGTCCAAACAGCGAGGCCGCAGTAGCTGTAGCCACTCCATGCTGGCCAGCACCGGTTTCAGCAATCACGCGTTTTTTACCCATCCTTTGAGTTAATAATGCACTGCCAATCGTATTGTTGATTTTATGTGCACCGGTATGCGTGAGGTCTTCTCTTTTTAAATATATTTTTGCCCCGCCCAAATGTTCTGTGAGACGCTCTGCAAAATACAAAGAAGTGGGCCGCCCGACATAATGCTTCAAATAATAGTCCAGATCTTTTTTGAATTTTGGGTCTTCCTTAGCTTCCTCATACAGAGTTTGCAGTTCCTGCAAAGCTGGCATCAGGGTCTCGATCACATATTTGCCGCCAAATTTTCCATAATGACCTTTGGCATCAGGCAATTTATGAGGTTTCATATTTTTCTCCCTGCCTTTACATTTTTCAAAAAAGCCCGCATCTTTGTATGATCCTTAATACCGGGTTGGCTTTCAACACCAGAGCAAACATCGACCCCATAAGGCTGCACTCTTTGAATAGCCCCTCGAACATTAGCAGGTGTCAAACCACCCGCCAGTATAATCGATCCATACTTTTTCGCAGGATACGCTAAACTCCAATCAAACACTTTTCCTGTCCCACCCTGTTGCCCCTCTGAATGAGTATCCAGCAGAAAACTGCTGACGGTGTAACCAGAAAGCTGTTTCAATGATTGAATGTCCTTTACCCGAATTGCCTTAATCACCCGTCGTTTTATCCTCTTACAAAACGTCGGCGACTCATCGCCATGCAATTGGACTCTGTCGAGGTTACAACGATCTGCAATATTATTTATCTGTTCCGCAGTTTCATTGACAAAAACCCCCACCGCATCGACAAAAGGTGGGAGCTCCTGAATAATTTCCCGGACTGTTTTCATGTTAACTGAGCGCGGACTTTTTTTATAGAAAATAAATCCCACTGCGTCAGCACCTGCATCGACAGCAGCCAAAACATCTTTCAAGTTTGTCATTCCACAGACCTTTACTTTCACCTGAGTGTCGCGATTAACCATCTCCTAAAAGCTCCTTCAATTTCCCAGGTATATTTTCTGCGGTCATCAAACTTTCACCAATTAAAAAAGCATTCACACCCAATGCCTCAAACTCTTCAATCTCCTCACGTCCATGAATGCCACTTTCGCAAACCAGCACCTTGTCTTTTTCCTGCAACGCCATGGGGACCAAACGTCGAGTGATGCCTAAATCTGTTTTGCCATTTTTCAAATCACGATTGTTGATACCAATCAAATTGGCTTTTGCAGCAAAAGCTTTTTCCATGTCCCACTCATTATGGGTTTCAATGAGTGCTGGCATTCCCAATTCCTCACCCAGAGCCAGCAGATCGTTCATCAAACTTTGATCGAGCCAGGTTGCAATCAATAGAAAAAGGTCTGCACCATAAGCACGCGATTCATAAACCTGATACTCATCGAAAATAAAATCTTTTCTCAACAATGGAATTGGCGCAATTTCTCTTATTTCAGGTAAAACATTAATACTGCTACCAAAATAATTGCTCTCCGTTAAAATCGAAAGCGTTGCCGCCCCATTTCCAACATAATCTCTAGCTATATCCTTAGCCACAAACCCTTTCCGCAACTCACCTTTAAAAGGTGTTTTGGGTTTGATTTCAGCAATGATTCTTGAATTACTGCCTTTTTTTAAAGCTGCAAACACGTCACAGACTGGTTGCTGATCGCCAATCCGGTTTTTGATTTCTGACAAAGGAGTATTACTTTGAGTTTCGGGAAGCTCCTTTTTTTTATCGGCAAATATTTGATCGAGAATATTAGACATCTTATGAATTTGACACCCGGCACAACTCTTCAAGTTTTTTACTGGCTTCACCCGAGCCAATCGAGTTTGCAGCAACCAAAATCCCACGTTCAATAGACTCGGCCTTGCCACCCACATAAATTGCTGCAGCAGCATTCAAAATAACGATATCGGTTTTTGGTCCTTGATTGCCCTTTAAAACTTCGCGTATTGTCTCTGCGTTCTCTTCCGGTGAGCCCCCTTTTAAATCCCCCGCTGAGCAAAGCGAATAACCATAATTTTTAGGATCGAGCGAATAGCTATTCACCTCACCATTTTTCAATTCGGCAATCTGGGTATCACCGGTCAGCGTTATCTCATCCAGTCCGTCAAACCCATGCACAACCAAAGCATGGCGACTACCTAGTATCCCTAAGACCTCTGCCAAGGGAGTCACCCATCTTGAATCAAAAACTCCCAGCACCTGCGCATGGGCATTAGCAGGATTAGTAAGTGGACCCAAAATATTAAATATAGTTCTAAAGCCCAGTTCCTTCCTCACCGTTCCCGCATGTTTCATAGCCTTATGCATTAAGGGGGCGAATAGAAAACCTATCCCCACCTCTTCTATGCATCGCTCAACGGTGGGCAAACTGGCATCAATGTTGACACCCAGGCATTTCAATACATCCGCGCTACCCGATTTGCTGGATACAGCCCGGTTTCCATGTTTGGCAACGGTCACACCGGCACCTGCCACAATAAAGGCAACCGCTGTTGAGATATTAAACGTGTCAGAACCATCGCCACCGGTGCCACAGGTATCCACAATGTGGGAGGCGTTGACTTTTACTTTTTCTGCTTTGCCACGCATGACCCTTGCAGCGCCAACGATTTCAGGAACCGTTTCTTTTTTAGTTTGCAGGGCAGTTAAAAAGGCCGCAAGTTGGGTATCACTTACTTTCCCTTCCATGATCTGAGTCATGGAGTCGATCATTTCAAGTTCTGTTAAGTCTTGCCCTGAAATTATTGTTTGAAGAGTTTTTAAAAATGCCATGCTTAACTATTTTCAATAAAATTTCTCAAAAGATCTTTTCCATTTGGAGTCAAAATAGATTCCGGATGAAATTGAACGCCCTCAACAGGCAGCTCCTTGTGTCGAATGCCCATAATTTCATTGTCATCACTCTCAGCGGTGATTTCAAAACAATCTGGAAGTGTTTTTCGGTTTAACACTAATGAATGATATCGAGTTGCTGTGAAAGGATTGGGAAGGTCTTTAAATAAAGTTTTTCCATCATGACGAACCTCTGAAGTTTTTCCATGCATCAGCTTGCCTGCTTTTATAATCTCGCCTCCAAAAGCA
>JABJCF010000126.1 GCA_018665625.1 Nitrospina sp.
AATCGATAGATATTAATGCAGAATTTATTCACTCCTATACGGCTCTGGGTGCATCTTATATCAAGCAAGGCGAGTTGGAGTTGGCCATTCAGGTGTTGACCCGAGCTTTGGGCATCGACACTGAAGATTCAAATGTTTATTATTATCTGGGCATTGCCTTCCGCATGAACAAGCAAATTGCCCAGGCTGTGGATAATATGAGACAGGCTGTTGCGCTTAAACCTGACTCGATGCAGGTGCAGTTTTATTTTGGTTTGTCTCTCATAGACTTGGAGTTATTTGATGAAGCTGGTGCGGCGTTTCGGGAAGTTGTACGGATTAAACCAGATTTTTCCGAGGGACATTTAATATTAGGTAAATTATATCGCGAAAAATTATCGGAGTTAGAAAAGTCGCTTCATCATTTGAAGAAAGCTGAAAAGCTTTTTGTGAAGCTGGAAGATTATCAACGAGTCGGCGAAATTCGCCAGCTTCTCAGTCGACGGTCTACATGATTGTTACTTATGTTTGAAAAAAACTTTTAAGATGAAAACCTGCTTCCTTTTGATCGGAGCTTTATTTTTTACTTTCGTTGCTGGCAGGGCAGAGGCGGTTTCCAATGCCCAGATGAAAAATATGACTGCCGATGAAATGTCGACGTTAGCCCTTAAGGATTCCATGTACTACCATTTTGACGAGTGGTTTTCCAGATTCCAGGGAGAAATCAACCGTCTCGAGTCGGCAGTACCCTCCCTTGAAAACCGTGTGGAATTGATGAAGTTCCATTTCAATTATGCGGGCTTGCTGGGAGAACTTTGTCACACGTTGGCTTTCACCAGTAAATACCAGGATGACAAAATAGCTGAAAAGTTTTTGTATCACAGCCGACAGGTGAAGAATCTGGCGCATGATGTTCTGGATGAAAACTCTGTGACAGAGAGTCAGGAGGCTCAGGCAAATTTGTTTCTGGGTGCATCGGAAGGTTATATTGGAATCTTTGAATATGGGCAGGGCAATCTAATTGAGGCCCTGATCAATGGATTTCAGGCTGACAACCACCTTGAAAAGGCTCTTCTTCTGGGCCCTAAACTTGTCGATGCCTATTTTGGCCTGGGGATGTATCGTTATGGCAACAGCCGGCTTGGAGGCTTTGGCAATCTGATCATGCAGGGAGGAAAAGACCATCGGCTTGTTGGTTTAAACCATATTGAGCACGCCATTTTAAATGAAGGTGCGTCTCAACCCCTGGCATTAAAGACTCTAGCTTGGTTTTATATTTCTGAACAAATTAATCCGGCCAATAAGGGGCTGCCCCAAGAAAATCCTTTATCAAAGAAGAAGACTCGGCAAAATGCTATCGCCCTGTTGATCGATTTGGAAAACCGCTATTTCAAACAACCAGCACCCTATCCTCATTTTCAAGGCAATAAGGAACTGGCTATCATGAAGGCATTGCAGTCTGTGCTGGATAAGGACTATGTCAAAGCTGGCGTTGAGTTTAAAAAAGTACTCGCAATTATTGACCACTTGCAGAATCGCGGGTTTCAAATCAATCCACAATTGATACAGTCCGTGGAAGCAGGTATTGAATTCTGCGAACTTATGTTGTTGCAGTCGTCTGAAGGGGAAGAAAAACAGTCTGCCTGCGTGAAGGTTAATGAACAGATGAACTTTTTAAATGGTGGCGGCTCTATGGTTGAGTACGATTCTAAAAAAATCCGTAGAGAACTGCACGCGGTGTTTTCTGAGGCTTTGAATCAAATGGCTGAAAAAATGCACTGTGAACATGGCTGAAAGTTGAAAATTATAGGAGTTTTTATACCATCTTCTGGTGTAAGGGTTCGTCCTCTGAACCGACCAACTTAATGTGAAAACTTAAGTTGTTTTTTTTATGCTGAAACAGACAGAAAAATATTTTTTAAAGAGCTTTTACAGTCTATTTGTTGTCGTGATGCTTTGCGGATTTGATACCTCTCGACACAGTATTTCCCTTGATGATATTTATGATTGAGGACCGGGGAAGGATGAAATTCCTGTTATTCTC
>JABJCF010000127.1 GCA_018665625.1 Nitrospina sp.
CGCGCTTTCCAAATTCCGGAAATTAACGCAATGCCATATGCTCCAGCTTCTTGGACAGAAGCGACATTTTGCCGCTTAATTCCACCCAAAGCTAACACTGGAATTTGAACTTCTTCCGTCACTTCTTTTAAAAGGTCTAAACCTTGAGGCGTTCCGTATCCCCTTTTGGAAGGAGTATCGAAAATAGGACTAAAGGTAACAAAGTCAGCCCCGCCTACTTCGGCTCTTTTCGCCGATTCTAATGAATGAGTCGAAACCCCGACTAACAATTGAGGAAACCGGCTTTTTACTTCTTCAACTGAGACACTACTTTCAGTTAAATGGACTCCATCTGCCTCGGCCATTAAAGCGATATCTACACGGTCATTAACAAATAACCGGGCTTGGTATTTCTTGGTCAGCCTTCGAACTTCACGCGCCAAATTGAGCGTTTCCGCAGGCGACAGGTCCTTTTCCCTCAATTGTATGGCTCGAACGCCGCCTTTTAAAGCAGATTCGACTCCATCCAAAAACTTTCCTTCCGGAAGCAATTTCCGGTCGGTAATAACATAAACTTTTAAATAACCCGGCAAATTATCCATTCCGGATTCCACGTTTATTAAATGTCGATTAGACCATCCAACGGACTGCTAGCGGAGGCGTATAATTTTTTAGGGATTCTTCCCGCTTCATAGGCTAAGCGCCCGCATTCGACACCTAATTTCATAGCTATCGACATTTTAATCGGATCCTTAGCTCCGGCAATTGCCGTATTCATCAAAATTCCGTCAACCCCTAGCTCCATGCACCGGGCGGCATCAGAAGCAGTACCCACGCCAGCGTCGATGATTACGGGGATAGTTACCGCTTCTTGAATTAACTTGATATTAAAAGGATTTCTTATTCCAAGGCCAGAACCTATAGGAGCGGCTAGCGGCATTACCGCAGAGCATCCAGCATCTTCTAATTTTTTACAAAGCACCACATCGTCAATACAATATGGGAGCACATGAAACCCATCTTTAACAAGTATTTTTGAAGCTTCTAAGGTCGCTTCATTATCCGGAAAAAGTGTTTTCTCATCGCCTATTACCTCTACCTTCACAAAATTTCCTAAGCCCGCTTCACGGGCAAGTTGGCAGGTCATTACGGTTTCTTTTACCGAGTAACAACCGGCCGTATTAGGCAAAAGCGTATATCGTTTTGTATCGATAAAATTCAGGATGGAATCTTCTTTAGTCTTATCTAACTCAATTCTGCGTACCGCGACCGTAACCATTTCAGCGCCAGATAAATCATGGGCTTTCTGCATAGTTTCAAAATCGGCGTATTTTCCGGTGCCAATGATTAAACGCGACTGGAATTTTTTATCGGCTATTACCAGGTCTTTAAACTCTGTCTTTGTTTCGTCATTCATATTTTTATTCTCGAAAGAAATTTTTAAAAATTCGTTGAAATAGCGCCTATTTTTGGAACTCCTTAAATTCCCCCACCAACAGCATGAACAATTTCTATTTTGTCGCCCTCTTTTAAAGCGGTGGAATTGTACTGGGACTTTGGAATCACTTGATAGTTTAACGCAACAGCGAAGTGAGGAGCGTTAATTTCGAGTTCCTGAACCAATTCATCCAAGTTTTGGCTTAATTTAATCTCGCGGTCTTCCCCGTTTATATTGATTATCAAAAGGAATCTCCAAAAACTCGCAAAAAAAAACCGCAACTCCAATGAAGGAATGCGGTTGTAATACGCTTCCCTATCGCTGGAATTACCCAGATCAGGTTCAAAGGGTTGTCCTTACGGACTCTCAGTAGCAAAACTCCCCTAGCCGATTTCTAATAATTACTCCAAAATTCTTTTAAGTCAAGAGGTTATTGACCTTTGAAAAAAAAAGAGTATTCTTATCTGAATAAAATTTAAACATCCAATGTCTTGCTGGGTAAATTTCGATGAAACCGCTAAAATCTATTCTGCTAAGTTTTCTCATTCTAAGCTTTTTTGGTTGTGCTTCGTTGCAAAATAAGGATGGGGAAAATTTTTCTGGGAGTCCATATTTCGAAGAACCTCCTGATAAAATTTTATTTTCCGATAAGGAATTATTTACGCAGGCTCTTAAGCTGCAATATAAAGGACAACTACAATCGGCAATTCAGTTATGGCAAAAATTTTTAGCCGAACGCTCACAATCTTTTGAAGCACTTAACAACCTTGGAATGGCTTACTATTCCAACGATCAATTAGATTCCTCGATTGAGTCTTTTGAATCTGCTTTAGCGATTCAACCTGATAACGACAGAATAAAAAGTAACCTCCGCAGAACTTTAAAGTTTCGGGTAACTTTAGAAAGAGAAAATAGGGAATACGCGAAGGCCGTAGCGGATTTACAAAAAATAACTTTGCTTA
>JABJCF010000128.1 GCA_018665625.1 Nitrospina sp.
TTACTATTTTGGTGTTTTATTTCGTTACCAACGCCCCTGGTCATTATTTTTTCTTTTGGCAGTAATTAAACAATTGGGGTTTTTGGACTATGTAAGTGAAAAGGGAGCAAGTTTATTTAAACGAATAAAGGGATTAGGAAGAAATACTTGGGAGTATGTAAAGCAAATCTTCAAAGAAGGTAATGAGTCTGTTGCAATTTGTTATATATGGATAATTGTTTGTTTGGCTCTGTTTACCCTTCTCAGGGTGGAACATAGTCGTTATATGCTCCCCAGTTGTCCTGCGGTTGCTATTTTGACCGCCCGGCTATTCGCTGAGGTGGAAAAAAGTTCATGGGGGTTAAAAATTTTTGGATTTAAGGGTTCAGTTTTTGCTACTGCATTAATTTTTCTAGTTTTTTCAATTTTAACCGTTGTTGGGATTTTAATTTATGGCTCGGTACCGGAAGGAATCTTTTCCCTGCCAATATTTTTGATTGTGGGTGCTATATCGTTAATTTGGTTTGCAAGAATTAAGTCTGTAAATAAATTGGTGTTTTCATTGGGACTGGTGTTGGTCTTAACATTTGGGTCATTAAGTGGAGATGTTCTTCCTTTTGCAAACCGATATCCAATGAAAAGTTTTGCGAATCATATTACCCGGGAAAAATTTAGTGGCCCTATTGCGGTTTACAAGTTGGGGAGCCATAGGGCGCGGTTAGGAGTTTTAACCGGGCGAACCGTATTAAAGTTGCATTCCCCAGGTGAGTTAAAGAAAATTTTAGAGACGAATCAGAAGATATATCTTGTTATAAAGAAATCGGATTGGGAGCAGGAAAAATTAAACTCAAGTTTGGAAGTTTTAATGACAGATGAAATTGCGAAAAAAACAAGAATCAAAACAATAGAAATAACAGGTTTGTTCGATAGGGAAAAACTGAGGGATATATTAAATTCGACCGAGAAAATTTATTTAATGGGAAATGTGTAGCGCCTTATTTGACGTGAGGTATTTTCATTTCCGAAAAATCGTATTTAACAAAATCTCTGTTTCCAGATGAAGTAAAGAAAGCATATTTTGAGTTCGCCTGGATCAAATAAAAACTTCCCGGAGTTTGTGAGTTTAAAGATTTAAACTGGGATGTTCCTGTTAGCCACATTTTTTTCGGATTGCTTTGCGACTGCATTAGCAACTCTTCTTTTTTGGTGACCGGGGGTTCTAAATCTCTATCAGAGTAAAACAACATTGCATGTTTTGGATTCCAATAAGAGAGTTTAAAGTTTCCTATTTTTATATTTTCCGGAATATTTAGTTTAATAATCGATGCTAGGTGGCGAACTTCTTTACTGCTGCTACCTAAAGTTACCTTTGCCTGAATTGGTGTAGCATTTACAAATAAAGTGGTTAGACAAGCGATTCCCACTAGGCCGGTGATCATTCTTTCCTTCCAGACAGCATCCAACCAATCCGAAAATGTTTTAGCTACGATAATAGATAATGCCGGGAAAATCATAATTGTATATCGGAGGGTATGATTTACACTAGTGCTCATAACTACAAACACCAAAGTCGGCCAGAGAAAAAGCAAAAGAGAATTTTCATCTTTTTCAATGAATCCGTGTTTGGCAAATTGGAACAATCCGATTAGGGCAAAAGGTAACCAGGGCCAATAGTTCCGTATAAAATCCTCAGCGTAGCCCAAAAAATAAAAAGGATTTTCGATAACCCCAAATCCACGGTTAAAAATAAATACCCCAAAATGAGTGCTCGAAAACTCTTGTCTGAATTCTAACCAGTTGATCAAATGCCAGGTGAATCCTAACCCCAAACTCAATAGAGTTCCAATAACTAAAAAGGGATTTACTATTTCTTTCCATTGGCGATTAAAAACCAAGTAAAAAAAGGCAATGGCTAAAGGAAAGATGCCTAGGACGCTTTTTGATAAAATTGCTCCCGCAGTGGCGAGTCCAAAAATCAGGTACCACGGCTTGTGGTTTTTTGCTTTAAGAAATGCAAATAATGCGAGTGTGACAAAAAAAGCAAGCGGAACATCGACCATGGCCCTTCTGGCAGAGTCAATAAAGATTCCTGGGAAAATCAAGATTAAGGGTGCGGCAAAAGAAATCCAAGAATCTTTATATAGATGATCAGCGATGCGAAAAGTCAAAACTACAACGCCCGTGCCAAACAACGCAGAAAAAAAGATTGCAGCGAAACTGGAGACCCCAAATATTTTATATGAAAGAGCCATCATCCAGAAAGGCAGTGGCGGATTGGCAAAATCGGGTGTTCCAGCAAGGGTGACTATCCACAAGTTGCCTGATTCATAAATTTCTTTTGCCTTTTGAGCATAAAAGGCATCATCAAAATTAGTTATGCCTGTGTCCAATTGCCGGCCGAGCATAATCAGTAGGGAAATAAAAACCAAAAAATATATTTGAAAGGTCTTATTGTTCAGTATTGTGTTCAATATTTTTCCAGATTAATTTGTGGGAGTGAGACCTTATTTATAAGGGGTTTAATATTGTAGAAGAAATTTGAAAAGTCTAAAGATACTGGTTCAGTCTTTTTTTATCTTCCTCACTCAGGATGGGACTGTATAAAAAACCGAAAGTTTCAAGACGCCAGACAAGCACATTTAATCCCTTTAGCATATTAAACCAGTAAAACATGGCTTGAACGAAAGACTTTTGGTTTAAATCATTTTTGCAAAGAATAAAATCTATCAATTGTTTGCGGGAGTGGCGAATGAGTTTTTGGTTTCCACGGGTTTTGATAATTTTATATAGTATGAATAGGTTTTTGAGTTTTTGGGTCATCAAGATACGGTAAGAAAGTGAATCAGCGAAAACTTGAGCTGAGTCTTGATCAAGACTGCAGGCCCGTTGTTTTTTCAATTTTATACTAAGAGTTAATTGAAGTAAAGCAAGTGGTTATTCGTACTTTAAATGCCAGAAAGTGTTCATCCAGATTTATGCTAGTATCCCGCAGAAGTTCCATTATCAGTTTTAAAGTAAAGTATATTGGTTGTGGTAAATAGGTAATGTGAATATTAATTTATTAGAATAAATTTTGATATGAAACCTGAAGAAATCAGTGCAAAGGCTTGTGAAAAAGTTGAAATGGATTCTCCTCTTGTCCGAGCGCATTTAAAAGTTCTGGAAGAAATGGTCGGAATTGATAGTCGAAGTTTTGGAGTGAATGAGTTCGAGGGAGACAGAACTGCCCCCACAGATATGAAAGAAATTCTTGAGTGTGCAAAAAAATACTTGCTTGGTATTGGGTTTCCCCAGGTTCAAATAAATGAATCAGATGGCAAACACCCATTCCCCATTTTAATGGCGCAGATCCATATTAATGAGGATAAACCAACACTTCTTTTTTATGCGCATCTGGATAAGCAACCCTATATGGATAACGAAAAATTTGAGAAATGGGGAGGCACGCCCCCAACCAAGTTGAGGTGGAATGAAGACAGAACTCGTGCATTTGGAAGAGGGGCTGCCGATGATTTGAGCGGTGTGGTTTCAATTGGCATGTCAATTGATGCGCTTCTGAAAACGGTTGGAGGTGTCAGTGAAATTTCCAGGCTTCCTTGCAATATTAAAGTGATTTTTGAAACAGAAGAGGAGAGCGGTTCCCATAGTTTGATCGATCAGATTAGCGAGAATAAAACTTTTTTTTCAAATATCGACTGCGTGGTTATAACAGATGTGGTTAATCCCGCTCAAGGTATTCCAGGTTTGACCACTTCATTGCGTGGAATAATCCAAATGGAAATCATTGTTTCGAAAAATTCTGAGAATGTATCCATTGATGAACAAACTGCATTATATAAACTCCTTTCAACACTGGTTCAAGACGATCATTCCCTTGCTATCGAGGAGATTTCAAACTTGGACCAACCCGTCACGGAGATTGAGAGGAAAGGATATTCGTTTGTACCTACTTCAGTGGATGCTCTTAGAGAAACGGCAGGGATTTTGCCGGAGACCCGTCTTACGGTATCTGAGGATATAGCTTCAATATTAATTGCGCAATTACGGACCTCTTTTGCAAACGCTCGTCCGGGCCACCGTATAACAGGGAGTGTTATTTTAGGAACTGCCGGAGCACGTTTAAAATTTTCAGAAACAAATGCTTCAGGTGACTTGATAAAAAAGATTGAAGCTATTCTGAAAGAAAAAAATTCTTACAATTTAAAAATAATGGTCAATGCGGTTAGTGGCTCACCAGCTATTATTGACATTATTTTGCAGTCGTCTTCGAAGGATCCGCACTCAGGAGTCAATGGAGGACCCGTCCCAATTCCAGAAATTCAGTTAGCTCGGATGATCGATCACTTGATTGCTGTGGATGGAACTATGCACGCGGAACTGAAAAAAATCGTTACTGATGATTCTATATTGGTCCAATCGATTTTTGTAGATCAAGGCCTACAACCACGCCTCTATGACGACCCATCTGCAAAGGCATTTGTCGAATTACGACTAGCCCCCGGAAATGGAGATAAACTTTCTGCTGAAAAACTAAAAAAATATCTTTTGCAAAATATTGCCCCTGGGTTTGAACTAAAAATAAATGAGGATAAGGGCGCCTCCCCCTGGATGACGGGAATATCTCACCCTGTTTTCCCTTTGATGCTTGAATCACTCGAGAAGGGATTTAACCAGAAATCTTGTTTGTATGGATGTGGGGGCACTATTCCATTTGTTGAAAAATTAATGCAAGCTCTGGGAGATGTGCAACCTTTATGCTTGGGTGCTTATGATCCAGATGCAAAAATGCATGAACCCGGGGAAAGTCTATCGATTCCCGATTTGCTGGGTTGCACGCGATCAATAATCCATATGGTTTCCAGAATAAATGAGGTGTATTGACCTCAATAGCTTCAAACACATATAGAGACTGCTATCCGTGGTGATTTTTTTTGATTTCAAATCGCTTAGGAATCCAGAGTTTTTTTTTGCGAGACATGGAAGTTTTTGATTTTTTTAAAGTTATTTATTCGAAATTAAGTGTCACTTGCGGATTTTAAATTTTACTTTTTAATTGAGAAAAACTTGATTTCATTTGATGGGCAATAGGTTTATAATTCCTTTCAAGCTATCAGAAAAAAAGTTTTTAATTCCTCCCCTTACTTTATGAAATTTGGGGCCATAGGTAGGCTGGCCTTTTTGGGGAGATTTTCTATTTGTAATACTTGAGGTTAAAGTGGCTGAGGAAAAAGAGGGGAGATTTAGAGAGATTGACATCGGCTTTCTTGCCAAAGGGGGTGATGAGTCCTTCGATATTTTTTATCAAACGGAAAGCTTTGGAACCATTAAGTAGTCGTCCCTGAAAAATTCGATAGAGCCCATATATAAAGGGTGAAGATGGGTTTTGAGTGTTGTAAAATTGCCGGAAGTTGTTGAATATCTTTCAAAACCCGGTGATTTTATGCAAGCAAAACCTCGTGATCGGCAGCAA
>JABJCF010000129.1 GCA_018665625.1 Nitrospina sp.
TCAAGCCCTCGCCAATCGACTGCATATAGTATTATCTGTAATAAACTAGATATGGTCCATTGCCTTCCCCAACCAATAGCTGAAAATTTTCTATAGTGATGGCATTCTAAACGAAGAGGGCTATATAGAGCACCGTCCAAAGTGTTTTGGGGTAAACTTTCAAAAAAAGGATTGTTCAATCACACTCTAGGAGTAATGATTAAGTATAGAATAGCAAACTAGGTTGAATCTTTTTTTTCTGAAAATTTTTATCTTTCGGGTTTCCTAAATTAATCAAAGCCTCTAATTTCCCCCGCAGGTATTGTTGAGAGATAGCGTTAGTAAAAAAACTGACTTATTTTTAGTCGGTAGAGTTATATTTTTTTATTGGTGGTTTCATGATGGTTGGAATCTTGAGAAAGTTCCTGTAGGCACTCAAGGAACCCCTGCCCCATGTCGACATAAAGGTTGCTTACCAGTTTAGAACCAACTTTTGGTATGAATGAATAAGGAGTTATGCTGTAGTGGCTGTCGTTTGGTTTAATTGAAAACTCGAATGTGATATCTTTTTTCAACATTTCCTTAATCATTTCTAGCATATCTATAGTTTTCATGGGGTGATGACCGGTAACAACAATATGCTTGTTTTTATACTCTGGTGAAAGAATATCAACGGTCAAGCGGGCGGCATCTTTTACATTTATATATTCCCGCATTTCATTTCCTGTTCCCGGGTAAGTAATTTTCCCATCTCGTAAACCTTGAAGGAGATAACTTCTAATTCCATTGTTGTCATCGGCTCTTGTGCCATAAAGAGAACCATATCGTAAAACGGTATAGTCAAGGCAATAACGATTTTGAAACTCTTCTATAAAAAGTTCAGTAGCTTGTTTACTACATCGATAGAATCCACCTAGACGACTATACACGTAGATGGTGCTGGCAAATACAAATCGTTGGACATTGTTTTTTACTGCGCCATTTAGCAAGTTTATCGTGCCCAAAATATTTTGATTGACTACTTCCAATGGTTGATCTGTTCCTTTGTCTAAGTCGGACAAGCCGGCAAAGTGAAAAACTACATTTTGACTTTTCAGGGCGTTATTAACTTTACCTGAGTCCAGAATATCTCCGACGATCATATTTTGGTCAGGCCGTATATAAGGTGAGGGTTGTATGTCAAAAAGGGTTACATTGTAGCCACGTTCAGACAAATTATCAGCTACATGACTTCCTAGAAAACCGCTACCACCAAAAATAATTGCATTTTTTGACATAAGATTACCAAGTTATTGTTGTTATTGTCCTTCCCTACCTGTGAAATTTGAAGATGAAAACCTTAATCGCCACCCGCAACGGTCATTATTTCACGTGTTATAAAATCTCCCGCGGCAGAGGCTAGATAAACCACTGCACCTGCAACATCCTGAGGTGTGCCTGGTCGTTTCAGAGGAATAAGGTCAATTCGTTCTTGAAGATTTTTTTTTCTGGAAAAACGGTGTTGCAAGGGTGTATCTATAAAACCTGCTTGCACAGCATTTACTAGAATATTGTGTGAGGCACCGGCTCGTGCTAGCCCAACAGTAATAGCTTCCAGACCCGCTTTAGCAGAGGCATAGTGTAGAGATTCTGACGACCCACCATATTTTGCGGCAATAGAACTAATGTTGATAATTTTTCCACCACCATGTTTTTTCATATATGCAAACGCCCGTTGAGCTAAAAAAAAAGGAGCTTGAACATTTAGTCGATGAGTGTCGGTCCAATCGGATTCGTTTAGTTCAAGAAAGTTCTTGAATCCTAGAATACCTCCAGCATTGTTGATTAGAACATCAATGCCACCAAACCGTTCAATAAATTTTTGGACCAAGCTTAGTTCGTTTTTTGACAAAAGGTCTGCTTGGAAGCACTCGGCCATTCCTCCGTCTATCTGGATGTCGCGTAGAAGTGATTGTGCTTTTTCCTGGTTTTGGTGATAATGGATACCAAGGGTGGCCCCTTCTTTGGCAAACATCTGAACCAAGCAACTTCCGATTCCACCTGTTGCGCCAGTAACCAGAACCTTTTTGTCTTTTAATCCTGAAATGATTTGATGGTCCAATTTATTGTCTCTAGAAGTTGTAAGGAGTTTTATGTTCTGTGAATCCATGTTCTCGCAACCAGTATTCTACGCCGGGCACCTGCCAAGCATAGTCTACATCACATCCACCCCATTGCTTTAATGGGTATATGCGACGTCCCATCCAGCGTTGGGGTAAGACCCCAAAGTTAAGGTCCTCCAGACAACGAGACCGAACGATTGAAACAGACATGTCGGCAAAAAAAACGTCACCCTGAGAGTCGCGGTCACAATTTACTGCCTTTAA
>JABJCF010000130.1 GCA_018665625.1 Nitrospina sp.
TTTAAAAGATAATAAAACTGAGCGAGGGTCTCGAATAATATGAATTGCTTTCCCATTTGGCATGATATCCAGAAATAGTGGAATTTCCCTCCAAAGCAATTGATTTTTTTCAGCCCAATGGGAGGTTTCTGGGGTTAAATACAGTGAGCTCATCACCACATCATAAAAATTCCCATAGTTAATATCTCCTCGTTTTTCGAATTCCTTCATGATGCTCTGAGTATCAAGTTCTTTTCTATAACGCTCCCACAATCGTCCCCTTAAATCCTTCAGGGCTGCCAACTGGCAATCCTTGCTTTCAATAGGATCATATTGTCCGTAAACAAAACGCAACATATTTACGGAATACATGGTGGAGCTTAATTCAGAGTTACAGTTCAGTAAAAGGGAGAGGTATTCTGTTCCCGCCCGATAAGTACCCGTTATCAATGTTTGACTCAGTGAAGAAAAAATCATTTAGATTGAAATACCAAAGAGGAAATACTAAATGTTAAAAGGGGACTTCAAAAAGCTCAAAATTTATAATCGAACCCTTTGTCTAGTTTGAAAATGCCGTAATTTATGACGATGGTAACCGTATAATAATGGAAATTTTTATTAAATTTGGGGTTTTCCAAAAACCAACAAACCCTGGTTTCTTACCAGACCTGCACCATTGACCTGGAGTCGTTCTCCGGATTCCAACTTTACCGTCCAGGCTCGAAGAGGGTCATTCTGCTTCTCGATATCTATTCCGATGGAGAAATTGTAAAACTTGAAATTCATATTAAGCTCATTCAGAAAATTACTCATGGTTTTTATTGAAAATGTATTCCAACCCAGTTCCCAGGGTCCCATATCTTCTGACCTACGGGCTCGAACAATGATATCAACATTGTCAGAGTTAAAAGGGCCAAATATAAAAGCCTGCCCATTTTTTTTAAGCAATTGACTTATTATGTTTTTTATCCATGGCTGACATTCATCAAATATTGGATGAACCCCGACCATAAATATAGCATCGAATTTTTCTGCCTGGAACTGGCTGTCCTCTTGAATGTTTCCCAAAATAAATTCGCATTTTGGCACCTCTTTTCGTGCTACCTCGATTAGATCAGGCATTAAGTCCATTCCCATCAGTTTTGCATTAGGGAATTTAGTTGAAAGGTAATAAAGAAAGTCACCTGTAGCACAACCGATGTCTAAGATACGAGGATTTTCAATTCCCTGAATAAATTTTTTTGAATGCGAATAAATAAATTTAAAGGATTCTTTAGGAGACAACTTCCTATTTTCCTTCAGGTAAAGTTTATCATGAGTCCTTACCGCTTCCATTGGCTACTCCTAATTGGCATTTATTTTAAAGTCGCAAAGATTTCAGTTCTGAGCTGCTTCGATGATCAGCCTTATAGCCAGAAATGATAGTCGTTTTCGAGAACTGTTTTTGGGTTGATTCGGATTGTTTTTGGCAAAGTCCCATTTTCAGTTGAAGATGATTCTTATCCAGATATTTTTGGATGCTCTCCCTTGCGATTACGGTTTTTAAGATAAAAATCGTTCAAACGTGCGTGAGGTTATGTTTTAATTTCAACTAACTGTGAGGCAACACCATAGTTTTTTTATCAAAGAGTTTGATTTCTTGAAAAAAATCCATCACCTGTTTGACACACACTTCAATAGTATGTTGATCGGTGTGCAAATGAATTTCTGGAGATTTTGGGGGCTCATAAGGAGAAGATATTCCTGTGAATTCTGGGATGATTCCTGCCCTTGCTTTTTTATACATCCCCTTTGGATCCCTTTTCTCGCAAACACTTAACGGGCAATCCACGAACACCTCGATAAACCTTCCTGGACTCATAAGATTTCTAACCCGATCACGATCTTTCCGGAACGGTGAGATAACTGCGACAATAACAAAAAAACCGGCATCGGCAAAAAGGCGAGCAACCTCTCCAACCCTTCTAATGTTTTCACATCGGTCTTCAGGTGAAAAGGTTAAATCAGAGTTTAATCCACCACGGATTGAATCTCCGTCTAAAAGATATGTAAGAGAATTGCGATCAAAAAGTTGTTTTTCCAACTCAGTAGTTAAGGTTGTTTTTCCAGAACCAGAAACCCCTGTAAACCAAAAAATGGTTCCTTTTTGGTTTATACGTTGCTCCCTTTGAGGTTGACTAATCTTTTCTCTCATAAAA
>JABJCF010000131.1 GCA_018665625.1 Nitrospina sp.
GATAAAATCAATCATATCAGCAGCCTCATTGTTAAAGATTTTGCGAAACGAGATGAGTTGGATTACAAAGTCGACCTAAATGACTTGAGATTAGATATCACACGAACGATGACCGATATCTTGCAGCTTGATGACAAAGCCGATACCGAAGCAAGAAGAGTTATGAACACCTATAAGAATGCCCCCCGAGAAGGTTCCCCTGAATGGGACATCATGTATCAAAAGCACTTTGATGAATATATGAACAAGCAAGGCTTGTAGAAAGCTAATCCAGCCACGCCCAAGAAATTAATCCATTGAAATAACCCGCTTAGTTGCAAAGATAAAATCCTCTGCCCCAGCCCTTCTAGCCTCTCCAATAATTTCCCCAAAAAGCTCGAATTCTATATTTTTATCTCCATGAATCTCTACTACTTTAGCCTTAGCCTGATTTAAAACGACTCGCAGAAGATCATGTAAATCACTCTGCTGGACAATTTTCCCGTTTAATTCAATCAACCCTGCAATAGAAATTTTAAGTACAATATTTTTTTTCTTTATGGTGGAAGAAGATTGAGCATTCGGAAGATCGGCTTTAAGAGAGCTACTCATAGAATTTGAAGTCAGCATAAAGAATATAAGCAAAAGAAAAACAATATTTATCAGTGGGATCAAATCCAACTCGATAGTTCTTTTTCTAGAATTATTAAATTTCATCATATTTTTTTTTGAAAATACGTATTCACATCACCAGGGAAAAACTTTTAGCACCTGCTTCCCGCGCCAAATCAAAAACCTGAACGAAAATATCGTATTTAACAGCCTTATTCGTCTCCACCACCACGGCCTTATTTTTCCTTCGCTCAATTTCTAATTTAAGCACGCCACTTAATTCTTCAATGGTAGTCAATTTTTCCCCCACCCTTATATCTCGAACTCCATTTATTTGTATAGAAAGTGCAAACTCTTCCGAGCTAATTGACGATGATTCTTCAGGAAGTTTTACATTTAATCCCTGGCCAGAAATAGCGAAGGTGAGCATATAAAAAATCAGCAATAAAAACACCACATCAATCAATGGAGCCAGGTCGGGCTTAAAAGGCTTTTTCTTTCCCTTTGAAATCTTAAGCATATAAAAAACTAATTACGATAGGTTTTAAGAACATGATTCTGGATAAAATTTTCTATCCATAGAGTAAATAAACTTATTTCCATATTTATTTAATTGAAAAGATATTTTTTCTTTTTTCCGTTCAAAATAGTGCAGCATAATTATTGCGGGAATGGCAACAGTCAATCCTGCCGCCGTAGTCAAAAGAGCCTCCCAAATACCTCCAGCCAATAAACTAGGGTCTACCTGCCCCTTGTACTGGGAAACCTTATTAAATGCCTGAACCATGCCTATCACCGTTCCCAATAACCCCATCAAAGGTGAAATCGTTGCTATGACCTCTAATGCGCGCATATGTTTTTCTAAAGAATTGATCTCCTCCTGTCCGGCAAAAGATAACTTCTCCTCTAATTTCCACCTGGGAATTTCTTTTTCATCAAGGCCCGCTTCAATTATTCTCCCTAAAGGGTTTGGATTGCTTCGGCAGTGTTGAATAATTTTTGATGTATTCCCATCACCTACTAATTTTAGAATTGGCTTGAAAAAAAATTCAACATCGACAAAATATTTTCTATAAAACACATAGCGTTCAATAACAATTGCCATAGCTACAATCGAGCAAATAAAAATTGGAGCCATAATGATGCCTCCTTTACTAATTAAATCCGCGATCCCGGTCATGGCGAGCTCCTCATACTATTGAAAAACATTATTGACCTCTTTTCATATTTAAGTATTTTAAGGTTATTGATCTTCAACTAAGTCGGGTTTGCCGTCAAAGTTTCTGTCAGCTTCCCGTTTTATCAACTTCCCTGAGGAATCAAAATATTCCCAGTAGTCAGTTTTGCCATCAAAATTGGTGTCGTTTTCAACTTTCGCAACAATGTTTGATCCCTGAAAATACTGCCATTGATCAGGCTTTAAGTCTTCATTGGTATCAAAACCAACCTTCACAAGTTTTTCGTTTGCAAAATAGTCCCAACGATCTAACTTGCCGTTTTTGTCTGAATCATATTTAGTTAAAATTAGTTTTTGATTTTCATCAAATTGTTGCCAAATATCTATCTGGCCGTCACCATTTTTATCTACCTCAATACGGACAATTTTTTCATTGGTATTAAAAAACTCCACCCAATCAAAAATGCCATTACTATTGGAATCTTTTTCCACACGTTCCAGTTTCCCACTTTGCGAATAGTGTTGAATCTGATCCATTCGCCCATCATCATTGGAATCAAATTCAGCCCGGACCATAATTTTCTCCCCATGAAAATGTTCAATCTGGTCAATAATTTGGTTAAAATTTGTATCGTATTCAATTTTAGTTAATTTCCCATCGTTGGTATGTTTCCATTGGTCCATTTTTCCATCAAAATTTGTATCTACCTTCGCGATTTCTGCGTTTACTTGTTTAGACAAAAAAATTAAGAAAATAATTATTAATAAAGTTAATAAGTTTTTATTTTTTTTCATGATTCATCTCAAGATAAAGGATATTGGAATTTTTAAAGACGCATAATTCTTATTTAAACTTTTAGGTATATTGGGAAAAGGCGCTGCCTCTTCGATAGCCTTAATAGCTGCTTTGTCTAAAATCTCATATCCGGAAGAATTTTCGATGAACAACTCAAGAATTTTTCCTTCTCGGTCTAATTTAAAAGACAAAAAAGCTTTTCCCTGTTGTTTTCGTTCTCTTGCCAAGGCGGGATAGTTTTTTGCATTTGCAATTTTCAACTGGATTGAATGGGTGTATTGACCCCAGATTTCTTGAAATTCATCCCCTTCAAGTCCGCCCTCTTCTACTGAGGGCATACCCAGATTTTTTACTACCCGAACCGCAGGTACAAATAATGCTGTATGCAGAGTTTGGGTTTTGATGAGTAATGCCTTTCCTGAATTCAAATTTCTATAAATACTATTAGTATTCTTTCTCCTTGCGACTATTGATTGATGACTTTGATTTGGATAAACACTTGCAGTAATCACTCGTTTTGCATAAGACGTTCTTGATGTGACTCTATTATTTTGAGAACTTCTAATTACTTTGGGGGTGACCTTTGATCGATTAAGAGCAAAATTACTTTTCATAGAAACTTTAATTTTGCTAGCTGGCTTCCTTGAGTTTGACGGGGTAAAAGGAACTGCAACAGGCTTGGCAAGGGTCGGAATGATTGATGTTCTTTTACTACCCTTCAAAAAAACAGGTTTACTAGCAGACACAGGTTTAGTGGCCGATATTTTCTTTATCTCAATTTTCTTCTTTACGGGTTTATTTAGAATAGTTTTTTTTATAATTTTTTCAGGTTTTGGTTTATCAATTATTTCGAGACGGATTTTTTTGATTTTTCTTTCTAATTCATCTGGTAGAGTTAGAGATAAGCTTGGCAGAAAGCTCAAAAATACTAAATGTGTTGCAATAGATAAACCTATCGCTTGAAAAATATTTATTGAACTGAGAGTATTTTTTATAATATTCATCTCACAAGATTTAATTAATTAATTAACCTTCCTCTACAAAGCACAGCTTTGGTAGACTGTTCACCTATTTCTGTCCATGTCGCATAAATTCTTCCCCCGCTCCCCTTAAATAAATAAGGATAGGCAACACTTCCCCCTAGAAATGGTACTTCCTGAGGAGGATAAAGGCCTCCATCACCTGCAATTTTGACCAGCCAAGGCCGAATTAATCCCCAGCCATTCGTATCCTCAGGATCTCGGCCCTGAAAAATAACCCATGCCTCGCCATTGATCATCTGTATATCAGGATGATTGGGATCAAGTATCTTCCCCTGTATTTCTCCCAAGTATTGAAAGCTTTTTCCTTTGTCATTAGAAATAGCGGCACGTAAAGCGGCACGATTTCCTATTCCGCTATACCAGGATATAAACAGTTTTCCATTTTGAAATTCCATGGAAGCTCCAGAATGAGGACATCCATTTAATTTCCACCCTTCGTGAGTGACAAAAACTTTTTCAGTCCAATTATTTCCTTTATCCGCTGAAGTGGAAACCACCACAGTTCGATTATGATCTTTATCAACGTGTCGCCAGGAAACATACATATTTCCAGAGTTATCGAATGTTAAAGCAGGTCGACAACAGGGACAAACATCCCCCGCTACTCTTATATTTTTTTCAAAAGAAGCACCTTGATTTGAGGAACGGGCAATATACAAGGAAGATGTTCC
>JABJCF010000132.1 GCA_018665625.1 Nitrospina sp.
AACATTAAATCCCTTCTTTTTTATTATTTAAAACCAACTCATCCAGAGACTTTGGTGCAATACGAAAAATACGACCAATATCTGTATATCCCCAGGTTGGGAAAAATTCTTAAACGACTGATGAGAACGCGCGGAGAAACGGGCGAACGAATTTTTGTATGGGGCACCTTCTCACAACTTTACCATTTGACCGATTGCCCGGCAGCCGATAATTATCTCCACTACACAATAGGCCCCTGGGATACGAAAGATTTGGAAGGGTTTTACGACAGCGTTGTAGGGGGGATAATTAAACACAAGCCAAAATACATCATAAAAACTTTTCCTGATCTCGACATGGAACAGTTGCAAGAAATTACCGGATTAAAGTACAAGCTTTTAAAAGTAGTACTGGCAAGGTTCCCCGTTTATCGCCTGGAAAATTCCGAATTATTAGCCGCAGACCCTCTCCCACTTTCCTGGCAGGAAAAAATGCAGCAGATGGAAGACCTGACTCAAGGGGAATGGCATGCCCCGGCATTGAATCGGGAAGATCTTGAAAGGGGCGAGTTGACAACCGCTCTCAAGGAATGTCGGAATCTCCTACGTCTAAACCCCGAAGATAGGGAAGGAAATGTTTATCTGGGAGAAATCTACACCGTCCTCAACCGCCAACAACAAGCAGAAAAGGCTTATACAAAAGCCATCCAATTATCGCCAAAATGGCAAGATTTGAGAATCCACCTGGCTAAAATAAAAATTAAACTAGACAAGTTTGACGAAGCCACGCAACTTTATGAAGAAGAAATAAAGCTTTTCGGGTTGAGCCTTGACTCAACTGTATTTAGTGGAATTTTACTGAAGCACCAAAACAAATTTGAAGCCGCTCTGGAAAAATTCGATTCTGTTAGAAGGCAGCACTCTGAACGTCACGACTGCTGGGAGCTTTCTATCGAATGCTCAACCCATCTAGGCAACCGGGATGGTTTGAAAAGTCTATATGCTGAGGCTCAGGACATCGAATCCCGTAAAGACCGGGAATGGCTGCACACAAAAATAGCGCGAGCTCTGGCAGAATTGGATTCGGAAATAAGACCGGAACATGAAACCTTGGGTTTTTATCTGGAAAAGAATCCCGAAAACGGGATTTTGAAATATGCTAAAGCTTCGGCATTAGAAAGTACCGGAGACACCTCAGGAGCCTATACTTTATTTGAAGAAATTGCGGATTCTCCTGAACAATATTTACATATAAAAGCCAATGCCTGCTTTAGAATGGCCCGATCGGCTCCGTTAGGAAAAAGACAGGAACTTTTAAAGAAATGTATAAATCTAAACCCTTCTCACCAAGGAGCTCAAGCAATGCTGAGCGAAGTTAAAGAATCATCAAATTTAACCCGTAATCCTGCAATGGATACAAATGAAAAATCAGCGGCATCTCAATTGACACGACCGGAGAACCCTGCCGTTAGCGTAATTGTTCCCAATTGGAACGGAATGCGTTTTGTTGGAATGTGCCTTGATTCCCTGGCCAAACTCCATTTTAAAAACTTTGAAGTCATAGTCGTTGATAATGGGTCGATGGATGGTTCCCGCGAAATGATTGAAGAAAAATACCCCTGGGTGAGACTGCTAAAAAATCCTCATAATATGGGATTCGCCATCGCCTGCAATCAAGGCATCAAGGCATCTAATGCCGAATATCTTGTTCTGCTCAACAACGATATTGAAGTCACTCCAGACTGGCTTACCGAACTCTATGAAGGCATGGAACGACATCCTGAATGTGGAATGGGAACAACCAAAATGATGTTCCTTGATAATCGCGATGTCTTCTACAACACCGGTGACCTTTTCCATTCCTGGTCTTCAGGTGGCGGACGCGGGCAGGGAGAAAAAGACAACGGCCAATACGATGAGGAAGATTATGTGTTCGGAGCATGTGCCGGAGCAGGAATTTATCGAAAAGAACTTTTCGACCAGATTGGATTGTTCGACGAAGACTTTTTCATTTTCGCTGAAGATGTTGACCTGAATATGCGTAGCCAGCTAAAAGGTTACAAAGCCGTTTATCTGCCAAAATCAAAGGTCTATCACATCGGCACCGCAACCGTCGGGTTGTACAGTGACCGCTATGTTTATTTATGCAAACGCAACGACATCTGGGTATTCATTAAAAACTACTCCCTGAAAATGTATTTCAAGTATCTCTATTCCATCTGGAAACACCAATTTACGGACATAAAGTATTTCACCTACCGAGGGCAAGGCCAGGTGTTGCTAAAAAGCAAATGGGATGCACTAAAACTACTCCCCAAAATGCTATTCCGGCGATTCAAGATCCAGCGCGCGCGAACCATGTCGGATCTGGAAATTGAAAAACATATCATCACGGATTAAAAGCCATCCCTCTTGATTAGCTGCAGAAAAAGCTAAAACTGGATTATAATCAGCAAGGCTTTAGAAACATGCCAGGCCATGAGATACATCCCAAATACTACGTTTAATATTTTAGCTAAAAATACCGTTAAGAGTAGAGTCTCTATTCCAATAGAAAGCCCATGAAAAACTCTATACTTTTATTCAATCCCAGACCCGATCCTTACTATAAACCGGTCGATCTCCCTCTTTCGCTTATCTGTGTCTCGCGCTTTCTTGACAAAGAAGGCTATCCCATAAATATCATCGCTGAAAACCTGTACCCCGATCCTTATCAGGAAATACGGGAATCGGCCAAAGGCAGCCTTGTTTTGGGAATATCTGCCATGACAGGCCTACAGATTCAAGGTGGACTCAAGGCAAGTCAAATTGCTAAAGAGGCCAATAAAGATATAAAAATAATTTGGGGAGGCTGGCATCCATCCGTACATCCCTATCAGGTATTGGAAAGCCCTTATATAGACATTGTCATAAAAGGCCAGGGAGCTCGGGCTCTTTATGAGGTGGTGAAAAGAATTGAAGCCGGTGAGAGTTACAAAGACATCCCAGGAGTCATTTGGAAGGAAAACGGAGAGGTGTTTTCTAATCCAGATAGAAGCCTGGAGTCGATTGATGACTGGCCACCTCTTCCCTACCATCTCGTCGATATTGAAAAATGTGTCATGGTCACCGAATTTGGCACCCGGACAATCAACTACGTTTCAAGTTATGGATGTCCTTACCGATGCTCATTCTGTAGTGAAGTCACCGTAAATAACAGGAGTTGGGTTGGGCTGAATCCCGAAGCCGTTCTGGATGATCTTGAAAAACTTCAAAACGATTACAACGTCAACGGCGTCAATTTGTACGACAGCCTGTTTTTTGTGAATGTCAAAAGAGCCAAAGCTATTCTGAAAGGCATCATCGACCGAGGTTTGACCCTAAGGCTCGGCAATCTCGATGGCCGGGCAAAACAACTGGCTGAAGCCGATGACGAGCTTTGGGAATTGTTAAGAGAGTCACGCACCTACAGCATTTTGTGTGGTGCTGAATCCGGTGATCAGGAATCTTTGGATGCCATCGATAAAGATATGGATGTCGAAGACAATTATAAGTTCGCTGAAAAATGCCAGCAATACGGTGTCAAAGTTATCTTTTCCACCCTGGTGGGAATACCCATGGCGAACCACACCCATCAGGAACTGACACAAAAAACCAATAACCAGATAGATGCTACGGTAGAAATGCTGGATAAGTTTCTCTCTTACGACAGCCGTAATCGTGGACAGATGTTTATTTATATGCCCTATCCTGGCACACCTTTATACGACACCGCCGTCAAACTTGGTTTCGAAGAACCCAAACAGCTCGATGGCTGGGCACATATGAAACTTTACGAAAAACAAACACCGTGGGTCACCCCCCAACAAGCACAATTGGTGTCGATGATATCGAGTTATATTTTCATGTTCCTCGATTCAGACACCATTGTTTGGGCCAAAGGAAGAATCGAAAATCCAATAAAAAAACTATTTTTCGTTTGGGCCTACAGTCTCTTCGCCGGAATCGCAAAATTCAGATGGAAATATAAATTGTTCGGCTTTCCTCTGGACTACCAGCTATTCCTATTCGCCAAGAGAAACAACAAAACCATTTAAGGGGAACCCCTAATGACACAAGTTGTCTTATTAAAACAGGAAGATAATTTTGAAGAAGTTTTCAGTGACCCCCATGACCCACGCCTTCTGGAATACAATCTTCATCTTCAATCAAGAATTAAAAGACACCTATATGAATCACAGTCGACCACCATTGACCTAGGAAAGGCCTCCAAAAGAGACAAACAGTGGGACGTCCTTCAAGTGCCCATCACCGACAACTGCAACTTGCTTTGCAAACATTGCCCGAGGGAAAGCAAATACCTGCGCAAAGATATCTCCCTGGAAAACTTTAAAACTTATCTCTCAAAATTTTCTCCGGAAAATTTCGACAGCCTTTTACTCAGCGATTTTGGTGAACCGCTAATCAGAGCTGATTTGATGGAAATTTTGCGCTACGTAAAAGCTCAAGGATTCAAGCATGTCCAAATCGTCACCACCGGCTCCCTATTAACCGAAGCCTGGTGCAAAGCAATCGTAGAGGAAAACCTGTTGCATCAAATATTAATTTCCATCGAAGCCTCATCCAAAGAGTTGTATGAATACATCCGTGGTTCCGATTTTGAGCTGATGAAAACAAACATCAAAAGATTGACCGACTACAAGAAAAAAACAGGGTCTCCCTATCCCGAATTATTTTTCAACGCTGTCTGCTTAAAAAAGAACATCGACGAATTACCAGGGATTATGGATTTGGGCCATGAATTAGGAATCAATTACGCATATTTTGTTCATTTAAATGCCGTTCCTTCGGATATTTATAAAGACCGTAAAGAAGAGTTGAGTGACAAATTGTATTTTCAAGACCAGCATTTAAACAACTGCGATAGAGCACACATTAAAAGCATATTTAGAGAAATTGATGAAAAGTCCAAAAAATACCAAATCCCTTGGGTTTGCCCCAAAGTTAGTTGAAATTAGAACATGACCTCACGTAAGTTTGAATGGT
>JABJCF010000133.1 GCA_018665625.1 Nitrospina sp.
AATAACCTATATTTTTTAACCCGAGTGGTACACTTTTACTCCGCCACACTGGTACGAATTTACTCTGCCCTTGACAATTAAAACTCAAGAATCCCCCGTTTTAGCCGTAAGTAAATTAAGGCGGCTTGGAGGCCGTGACAAAGATTGGCCCATAACTTATTGAAACTTGGAGGTTTCTTTATGGATAACCAGTCAAATCGAAACTATTCCACTTTCAGGGAGGAAATGGAATGCCACTCAGAATCTTCAATAATCTCAGTTCACAAATTGCACAAAACCGTTTAGACAAGGCTAACACAAACCTTGGAGAAGCTATTGGTACGATTGCTTCAGGGGAGCGTGTTAAGAACAGCTCTGATGATGGAGCCAGCCTTGCCATCTCCGAATCCTTACGTTCCGATGCGCGTGCATTTCGTCAAGGAGTAAGAAACCTACAAGATGGTCTTTCCTTGATCAATAACGTTGCCGAAGGTGGTTTAACAGTTCTTGCAGGAATACTCATTCGGTCCAGAGAGCTTGCCTCACAGGCCTCTACAGGGACGATTGGGCAAAATGAAAGACAAACCCTGCAGCTTGAATTTGATGCTCTTAAGCAGGAAATCAATCGTATTACAAATACCAATGAGTTTTTGGGTCAAAAACTTCTGAATGGCTCTTTGGCATCTGACGCGCCTGGAGAGGATGTGATCATTCATATTGGTTTAGATTCAAGAACCGAAAACCGCATAAATTTGAATGAAACCCTCAATTTATCAGCCACCACCACAACCGGCCTGGGTATTGACCAACTGGACATAAGTACGGCAGATGGCGCTAAGGAGGCTTTGGTGACTCTACAAGATGCCGTTGCCACGCTAAGTGGAGCCAGAGCTCGTGTGGGTGCAACTCAAAATCGTTTGACCCGGGCTATCCAGAATTTAGGTGTGAATATTGAAAATCTCACAGCCGCTGCATCGGTTATTCGTGATGCTGATGTAGCTGAAGAAACAACAGGATTAACAAAACAGCTTTTGTTAGTGCAAACTTCTGCCGCTATGGTAGGACAGGCAAATTTACAACCTGAGGGAGTTTTATTACTACTCCAATAAATTATGAATGAACTTGAGCCAACAATAAAATTAGTCAGAGGGAATGCAGTCAAAGGTGATTCTAAAGGGTTGAAGAGTCCTGCAAAGGGCTCAAAATACTCTGGGAGCACCTCGGACCGGGTCACTCTGTCGGAAACTTCCAAGAACCAGGAAACGCCGAAGGAATCGAAAGTTGTTGCAGGCGAAATACGTCACGAGCTAGTGAATAAATTTCGCAATGTATTACGCGATGGCACCTATTCGATCAAGGCAGATGAAATCGCGGATAAGATTGTTCAAAAAATTCGCGACAACAAAAATCACCTGGCTCTATAGTTTTCACAAAACCCTATTTAAGGAAACGCCTGACAAATTGTCAGGCAATCCTTAATTGGGATAATTTGGGGAGATCGCCTTCTTCTTTAAGTTTGTCTTCCCATCTTTTTCCTAGCTTATTGACACGCAAATCCAATTTCTCCAGATTCATCAGATTCTTTGTTTTGGATATGAGAATCATGCCAAGTCGGGTTATTTGATTATTTCTTAAATCTAACTCCCGAACATTCCTAATTTTCTCAGAAGAAAGCAACATTTCCAAACCTTCATCTCCAAGAAAGTTTTTCCTCAAGTCTAATTTCTCCACGTTTTCAAGCCCCGGATATTGGCTTAAATAAGCAACCTCCAAAGGAGTTATTTCTTTATTCGCAAGATTTAAAACTTTTGGGTTGAGAGTCAGTCTGGCTTTTAGATATTTCTCAAAAATAGTAATGCTTCTTTTTTGCACCCCGAACAACTTCTTGTCAATGGCCGCATTAATGTCATCTATGCTTCCCTTGGTTTTATAAAATATATCCAGAAGCATTTGTTGATTAGTTGCGTCCTGATCCAACTCATCCTGATTTATCTCATCCGAGCTCATTATTGCTTTGCCTGAAAAATTTAATATTGTGTGTGTAGAATTTTAATTACCTAACCATAATAACTGATTTTTTAATAATTATCCGTTATACTCCTTTTGAGTTGTATACCAAGGTTTAGTCTTCAACGGGCAGTTAAATTAAGGATTGTTTTCCATCCTTTTATTTAGCATGTAATCTAAACTCCTCTGACTGAAAATTACTGGTGGCTATAGCAAAGGCTCTCCTTTACAAAATATTTTCCGCTTTTATGGATGTTTTCCCAATCATCCTGGTAATAGCGTTTTTCCAAATTCTGATAATTCAAAAACCCTTTCCTAATCTTGACCAAATCTTATTAGGTGTATTGCTTGTTGTATTTGGTTTATTTGTTTTCATTCTAGGTTTGGACAGTGCCCTGTTCCCAATCGGTGAAAAAATGGCCAATGAGTTTGCCATTAAGGGGAATGCCTTGTGGATTATATTATTTGGATTCGCATTGGGTTTTTCAACCACCATCGCTGAGCCTGCACTGACCGTTGTAGCAGGAAAAGCGGGTGGCCTGGCAGCAGGTGCAGGTGCAATTAAAGACAATGAAGAGTCGATCGCTTCATTTGTATTGGGGCTCAGGTTTACTGTCGCCTTTTCCGTAGGAACAGCTATTGCCCTCGGGGTATTACGAATTATTAAAGGCTGGCCGTTAATATGGTTCATCAGCGGTGGGTACACACTTATAGTAATCACCACATTCTTTGCTCCACCACAAATTATTGGAATTGCTTACGATTCAGGCGGCATCACCACATCTACAATCACAGTCCCCTTGGTGGCAGCCCTTGGTGTCGGTCTTGCAACAGCAATACGTGGCCGCAACCCCATACTTGATGGCTTTGGCCTGATAGCACTTGCCAGTTTGAATCCCATTATCTTTGTTCTGTTATATGGAATTTCTGTATATGGATTAAATATCTGATTATGGAAAATAATTTAATACAGTCCATTCTTGATGCTCTTGGCGGAACTTTTATTGATATCCTACCCATCATTTTGGTTTTAGGATTTTTTCAAGCTGTTGCAATCCGCAAAAAAGTTCCTAATTTTGGGACCATTCTTTTTGGCTTAGTCTTAGTTGTTGTTGGATTGAGTATTTTCATAGTAGGCCTCGAAAAATGCGTTTTTCCAATTGGCACTCAAATGGCCAATCAATTGACTGACTTGAATTTTCTGACCTCCGGTGATGAAGATGCAATTACTTCAATAAAAATTTCCGAATCTATCGATCCTTCTATTTATTTATGGACCTATGTTTTTGCTTTTCTAATAGGGTTTTCGACAACACTTGCCGAACCCGCGCTTATTGCGGTTGCTTTGAAAGCAAAAGAAATTACAACAGGTGCAATTTCTGCATGGGGGCTTAGAATATCAGTAGCCCTTGGAGTGGCCTTAGGGGTAACCCTTGGTGTCTATCGCATAGTTTCAGGAGATCCGCTTCACTATTACATAGCTGCAGGTTATGCATTTTTATTGGTACAAACTTATTTTTCACCAAAGATGATTGTTCCTTTGGCATATGATTCGGGAGGGGTAACAACTTCAACAGTAACGGTACCCTTGATTGCCGCATTGGGTATAGGTTTGGCATCCAACGTTCCCGGCCGTTCACCGCTGATAGATGGGTTTGGGTTGATCGCTTTCGCATCCCTTTTCCCTATGATAACCGTAATGGCCTATGCTATGATCACCGAAATTCTAGCCAAGCGAAAACAAATAAAAAATAACGATTAGGAGAAATTAATCCATGCGTTTTAAAGTTGTTTTAGCTTTTGTAAATGATAAATATCAAGATGAAGTTATCGTAGCTGCTAAAGCTGCAGGCGCAACTGGCGTAACCATCTTAAATGCCCGGGGAGAAGGCATAAACTCCCAAAAATCTTTTTTGGGACTTAACATGGAATCTCAGAAAGACATGCTTCTCTTTCTTGTAGAAGATTTTATGGCAAATGACATCATGGACGCAATTTATGAATCAGGAAATTTGGGCGATCATGGAAATGGAATCACATTCTCTTTAAATGTCGACCGTGCCATAGGACTTGAAAGCCAAATGAAATCGATGGAAAAAGAGGCAAAAGATCATTATTTTTAATTAAAGGAAACAGGAGAAGGGAATGGCAGAAATAAAAAGAGTTGGCGATGTAATGATGTCTAATTTTACCAAAGTAGATGGCATCATGAAAGTTTCCGATGCGCTTCACATGATGAGGACCAGAAAAATTAATGCGGTGCTGGTTGAACCTAGAGACGAGAGTGACGTTTTTGGAATTATGACTTTAAAAGATATTGCTCGCAAAGTTATAGCGCAACGTCGAAAACTACATGAAGCTCATGTTTATGAAATTATGTCCAAACCCGTTTTATCCGTTACCTCCGATATGCCCATTCCATTTGCGGCTCGTTTTCTAACCAATTTCGACGTTTCCTATGCAATGGTCATTAAAGATAATACTGTCACGGGTATGGTTTCTTTGAATGGAATGGTTGACGTTTGGGAAGATTAATTCGTCAGCCTTTTTTCAGTGAGGTACCGGCCCGGCTGTCCCAAATAACAGTTTCAGGGCTGGATAAGTGGGCAGCTTCTGCCCGCCAATGATCAAAGCCAGCTGTCACACTCAATATTTTTACACATTCGTTCATTCCCCCTGCCCCGCCGATGTGCGAATAAATTTTTCTCAAGTCATTCATATATGTCCCCTGCTCTGATTTGTACCGGTCTTGCGCTTCAGCGATATTAGCCAGAGTAGCTTCTGCCATGGCATTGTAAGCAAAAATTTCTTTTTTCAAGCTGTTATAATCAACAACAAACTGGGCGTGTCCCCAAGCCATGAGAGGCAATAATGCAAGGAGCATCAATATTCGTTTGCTAGTTTTTTGATCTAGTAAAATTCCTCCTATGGCCAGCGCTAATGCTATCCAGATGGAATATTGCGAAATGTTATCGTAAAGCATTAAATTAGGAATTTTTTCACCGCAAGAAGCCTGCGAAATGATTCCCTTTTTTAATAATAAATTCTGCGAAAAAAATTCAAGAGCCATTTGGATTCATTTTTAATGTTCAGAGACCAAAACTAGATTTTTATCAGATTAACCTAATGATTTCCAGTGGCAAATTGAATTAGTTGTGATTTGTGTCATTTTGCCTTCACACAGAAATATTACTGCGCTAATATTTAACCTTCATATTCTGTAGAACATAAAACTTAATTAACAAATAAGAAGCTGGAGAAAACTTTAATGAACGACAGATTTGCAGATCAGGGCAATTCAACTATTTTGGATAACGATACAGGTCTGGTTTGGGCCAAAGAAGATTCATGGCCTGTTGCGCAAGATTGGCTTACTTTTCAAGAGGCCCTACTTTTTGTCGATGAGAGAAATAAAAAAGACTATCTTGGGTTTCACGACTGGCGCATTCCAGAAAGAGAAGAAATAGAAAAATTATTTGCCCCTGAAAATACAATTATGGCTCGATCCAGCTGCGAGATCCACATCGACCCCCTTTTTGCGCCTGGTGGTGGCAATGCATCCTGGTGCCTGCCTTTTGACCAGCAAGCCGCCTTTTATTTCTCCTATGTATCGGGTAACACACAACAATTTGATCAGGATTATTCGCAGGGGTATGTCCGGTTGGTTCGACTTTATCCGGATGATTAAGGAAAAGCTCAAAGAGGAAAAGGAAAGGTCAGAAATCTGTTTTTTTGTGCAGTTCTAAATAGTATTTCTCTAAATCTTTCACTGAAAACATTCCCACTATTTTTCCGTTTTCCATTACGGGAACATGACGAACCTTATTTGATTCAATTATGGCACTCGCTTCAGAGATGGTTTGGTTTATGTCGATAGTATGTTTTAGTTCTGTCATTATTGTAGAAACTTTAATAGCTTTAGGGTCACACTCTCCTTTTAGTACTAAAACCATCCAATCTGTTTTAGTGATGATGCCGGTATAATCCCCGTTACTTTCGACAAGGAGTGCCCCAACTTTATTCTCATACATCTTATTAATGGCTTCATAAGCCAACGTGTCTGGGCTTGTGGAGTAAAGAGTGGTGCTCATATAATCGCCGATTTTATTCATTTTGAAGCTCCTGAACGTAACGAGTAAATATTTTTCCTATGGAATTTAATATAAAAATCTACCTTTTTCTACAGGGAATTAATTTGGGCATCTCTGAAGGTGCCAACACCATTTGCTTGATTTCTACCTGATCGGATTCATAGGCAATAGTAGCAATTTGATAACGATCCTGCTCGTCAGGGATTAACTTTCCTTGATATTGATCCAACGCAGCACCTAAAGCACTCCATTCGAGAAAAAGTAAAAACTGGTTTTCCGTATCACTCAAATTCAATTGAGATACTAAGTCATCGAATTCCAATTCAGATAAAGCATCCACTGGTTTTCCCTGGCAGTAATCTCGAAACCCAGTCCCGCCTCCGATTTCTTTATTGCATGTCATTTTGGAATATTCAAAGTCCAATAAATGATCGTTGTTATCCAGTATTATATTAATTTGTGATGTGGTGTCTTTACAGGGCATTATTTTTCAACCGTAATGTTCATACTAATATCGACCGCAGCTGCGGAGTGAGTTAATGCACCTATTGAGACAAAATCAGCCCCAGTTTTGGAAATCTCTTCTAATCTATCAAAAGTAACACCGCCACTGATCTCGGTTTGGGCCTTCCCGTTAACTTTGCGAATGGATTGTCGAACCCTTTCTATATCCATATTATCCAGCATAATAATATCGACGTTATTTTTTAATGCCTCCTCCACTTCTTCTAGTGTTTTGGCTTCAACTTCAATTTTCTTATCTTTGGATATTTTCTGCCTAACCTCATTGACTGCGTTTGAAATGCTACCTGCAGCTTCAATATGGTTATCCTTAATTAATACCTGATCATACAATCCAAATCGATGATTGGTTCCACCACCACATTTCACTGCATATTTTTCAAATA
>JABJCF010000134.1 GCA_018665625.1 Nitrospina sp.
GCCGAGCCTGGCAACTGCATCGGCCTGACGAGTAGACCTTTCTTTTCTCCTGGAACTCATTTTGTATAACATAGCTTAATGGAATTTGACTTTAAAGGGCAGACAGCTCTCGTCGCAGGTGGTACGCGTGGCATCGGCCGAGCCATCTCTGAGGCATTTCTTAAAGCCGGAGCAAAAGTTGTAGCGACTTATCTCAGTAACGATGAGGAGGCAAAAAAATTTAAACAAGCGAATGCCGACCGCGCTAACTTTCTCGATATTCATCAATTTAATGTTACCGATTATGAATCGGTAGAAAAATTTTATAAAGAAGTCGAAGTGAAATATAAAAGCTTCCAGATTCTTGTGATCAGTTCAGGCATCCGCTCCGACTCTATCGTTGGTATGATGAAAGCAGAAGACTGGAATAGGGTTATCAATACAAATCTGACCGGAACATTTAATTTAAGCAAACTGGCAGTGCAATCCATGATGCGTCAGAGGTATGGAAGAATCATTACTTTAACCTCACCTATTGGTAAATTCGGTTTTGCGGGTCAAGCTAATTATGCTGCGTCAAAAGCAGGGCAGGTGGCTTTCACGCGATCTCTTTCCAAGGAAGTAGCTAGCCGAAAGATAACGGTTAATTGCGTATCACCAGGTTTTATTGATACCGATTTTATTGGCGACTTACCAGAAGAGCAGAGAAAATCCTATAAAGATCAGGTTCCTCTGAAACGTTTTGGCACTCCGGAAGATGTGACTTACCCAGTGCTGTTCCTAGCATCGAAGGAGACAGATTATATTACCGGATCGGTGCTAGATGTAACCGGAGGACTATAAGGTGCCGCAGAATTTTTTGCAATACATTCCCCACCGCCACCCTTTTCTGTTTGTTGATCGTGTACTTGAAGAAAGTGCTGATACAATCAAGACGGAAAAAGAAATTGACCCGAAGGAACCATTTTTTGAAGGACATTATCCTGGAAAACCAATTATGCCAGGAGTATTGATATTTGAATCCATTTTTCAGACGGGTGCAATCATGATGGGCAAACGTATTGCAAACGAAGGTAGGATTCCGGTTCTCACCCGAGTCAACAACATAAAGCTCAAGCATGCTGTCCATCCAGGAGACACACTTCAAGTCGAAGTGACTCTAAAGGACCTGGTCAGCACTGCAGCTTATATGACCGGCAAAGCCAGCGTAAACGGAAAAATTGCTGTTAGTCTCGAGTTCTCTGCCATGCTCGTTGAGGAAACGAAATGATCTTGTTGATCTTTAAAGTAAAAAAACATTTTTATTGCCGTAATGGAAAAAAATAAATGAGTTTTCTTAACCTTGAAAATAAAAACATCCTCGTCACGGGAGTGGCAAATAAGAAAAGTGTTGCCTGGTATATCGCGAAAACTTTGGAAGAAGAAGGTGCAAACGTTATCTATAGCGTTCGTTCTGAAGACCGAAAAAAATCACTGGAAAAACTTTTAGGGGATAAAACGGTTTTTGTCTGCGATGTGGAGAAAGAGGAGCAAGTTGAACATCTTAAGGCGCAGGTTGCTAAACACTGTAAGGTTCTGCAAGGACTTGTTCACTCGATAGCTTTTGCCAATTACTCTGAAGGTTTGAAGCCGTTTCATGAAACACGAAAAAAGGATTTTCTCCAGTCCATTGATATTAGTTGTTTTTCTTTGATCCATCTTGCCAATGTGTTTAAAGATTTGTTTGATCAAAAGGCTTCCGTTGTTACGGTATCGATTTCGACCACGCGAATGGCAGCAGAAAACTATGGTTACATGGCTCCGGCAAAAGCAGCGCTCGACTCGGCACTTTGTTTTTTGGCGAAATCGTTCAGTACTTTTTCAAGGATTAGGTTCAACTCTATCAACCCAGGCCTACTTAAGACATCGGCCTCAGCAGGAATTCCTGGCTACATTGACTCCTATCTACATGCTGAGAAAGCAACATTGAGGAAAAAGGCTCTGACCACTCAGGAGGTGGCGAACGCAGCATTATTTTTATTAAGCGAGCGTGCCAGTGGTATCAATGCCCAAGGCCTGGTTCTCGATGCAGGAATGTCCATTAACTATTTTGATCAGAACTTGATTAAGTGATGAAAGGTTTCATCAGAA
>JABJCF010000014.1 GCA_018665625.1 Nitrospina sp.
TTATCTACCGTCATGTCCTGGCCCGCAACTTGATAACCTAACTGACTCAGCAAACCTACATTCCTTCCTCTACCACAGCCATGATCAAGCACCATCGCATTCTTTGGGATATCAATTCCTGTCAGATAATGTTCTGCCCATTTTTTAGCCAGGTTATTGTCATTCAAAGTTCTTCGATAATATTGTTCAGTCCTAATTTTTGACCAATAACGCATAGGTAAAAGTGGATTAGACAGCGGATTAAGCAAACGCTTAACGATATCCAATTTTCCTTTGGCGGCATCATAACGTTTTGTTTTTTGCCCATCGGGTATCCACTCAAGCACATTATTTCTTACTTCAAAAGGGCTTCTACAAAACCTACATTCCATTTTTATTGGTGGTTCATTAGGGAATGGCTTTTCACTGCACCACGGGCATTCAACCAAATTCATCCACCATTTGAATGAGAAAGAAGGATTATTTTCCATGCGTTCTCTCAAGATGATCATTTAAAACCTTATACACTTCGGAAAGGGTCCGAACTTGAACGCCCTTGCTTTTACACAAGTCTAGAATATCGCGAAACCAGCTGGCACAACCCCCTTTAACAAAAGTTGGACGATTTGCATGGGCAGGGTGGTAGTTGAAGACCAATACCTTTTGAGGAAGTCCGGGGATATTGTAATTAAGCATTTGTTCCACCAGCCCAGGCTCAATTTCCATTATGCTTGTGCTTTCCCAGCCTCTCAGCAAACGACCTCCGTGACCTGCATGCGCCAACTTAAAGGGAAACCAATAAGGAAATTGTGGATCAGTAAAGTCTGACACCGTGCCATTCATTCCTTCAACTTCATTTATTCCCCAGCGTAAAACAGTGCCCGTAAAAAAACTACTACTTCCCAGTACGTCTAACTCGTTATTGTAAACAGTATCCAAAGCATCCACTAACTCAGGGTAAACTATGAAAGCCAAGTGTCGATGCAAAGTCTCAATTCCAATTTTATTTTTTTTTGCCCACTTTACCTGACTTAGCAAGCCTTTCTCTTTTACAGCACTTTTATCTGGACGGTATGTTCGCTTTGGCAGCTTAAAAATTTTATTTCGTATTTCTTCGAGAATTCTGGAATAGCTCCCCGTATTATAATGGAATGCGGATTCATGTCCGGGGTTTGATCTTAATTTATCCAACCAAAATCCAGTATTTCCATCCTTTAAAATCGCATAAACTCCTGGAAAGCTTGCCTGACTTTCCATATCAAGGTATGTAGTATCGCGTGAGTGGTCTAAGTCGTGCCGAAATATTACGGTGGTCTGCCCCAGAGATGGAATACCACCTTCTAGTTTGTTCAATAACCGATATTCTTTTAAAATTTTATATATAAAGGCGGTGTATTCATCTAACCAGAAAATGCGGTGACGCCATTCTAACCAAGGGAGCAGACTTTCCTGCCCCTGCAACCAAGACTGCAAGGCACCAAAAGGATTGCCATTAAAATAAATTAATTTCTCCAAGCAAAGGAGTGCAGGGGCATCCTCAATTGGAGTGATATGTGCGCGCGAAGAGGTTTGACGTTCTCCACTGATAGCGGCAAGCTTGCCTTTGCATTCCAATGGGCAGGGGTTTTCAAACTGAATTGTTAAATACTTCCAATTAGGAGGAGCCAGTAATTCTGGCTTCGCCCCTTCCTGAAGCCAAGCCAATCCGGTATAAGGATTAACAATTTTTGCGCTTTTCAAAAAAACGTTTTGTGGGAAGGCAAATTGCCAGGCTTCTGGATACCCGCTTGCTACTATTCGACCTCCTCTATCCATCCATTCCAGAAGAGTTTTTTCAGTTTGCAAAGAAAAAGTGGCCTCTGCGACGACATATAGAACATCACCTTCTTCTGGCACATGCAAATGGTTTTCCTCCACTTTTTGGGGACAAGCACCAATGCGAAAAAGCAAATTCCAAGTACCCGCCATACCAAGCTGGGTTCCGTCTTCCTGTGGCCAGCTAACAGTTTGGCTAAACCCTGAAAATCGATAGCCCCGCTCACTGGTTACCCCTGTTTGAACCAGGACGAAACTTCGAATTTTGTCGTATTTTTGTGAGCCTATCAAACTAAAATTTAGTTAGAGTTTTTAAAATTATATTTATACCAAACACAAAACATTATATATTTTGCTAAAATTAATTTTTCCTTCATTCCAAGGTTGTCTGCTAAAAACTGTTCCCAAAAAAATTCGATCTGACTTATATTGAACAAACCCGTTTCTTTAATAAGTGGATCTAAAATTAAATCTTGGATTTCGTTTTTCCATTTTGTCTGTATTAATGTGAAAGTATTTATGAAATATCCATATCCATATTTTTGGATATAGACATCATCGATATCGAGGTAATCACAAGCTAATTCTTTTAATACAAACTTATTGTAAAGTGAATTTTTTGGATCTTTAACTTTAAATTCAACTGGCAACGTGGCAGCAAATTCAATTACTTTGTGGTGTGTAAATGGAGACCTAAACTCCATAGAGTATGACATTCCGCCAATATCTGGAATAGCAGATATTCCGTGATTACACATGACAAACAGATCCATAAATAATTTGGCATCCAGCAAATTATCGAATGACACCAATTTCATTATATCGGTGAGTAAGCTTTGAGACAGATCTCTAGGTTTGTCGTTTTTCAATTCATCGGAGAACAATTTTCTTAGGATCTTCCAATTTCTATTTGCATTGTATGTGGCAGCAATGTGAGTAAGCGAACTATTATTTCGACGAATTACCCCTTGAAAAATATCAAACAAATCAGCCAATTGTCGTGTTTTGTTATACCCCGTATACCCTCCAAAAACTTCATCCGCGCCATTTCCCGTCAGCACAACTTTTACATGCTCCTTAATTTTTTGATTTACACTGAACATGTAAAAAATTTCTAAAATTCCGAGGGGTTCATCACAAAGTCTGGCTGCTTCAATCAGATCACTGAATTCACTATTCCCAAAGTTATACTCATGGTGTTTTGTTTGAAATTGGGATGCAATTTTTTTAGCGCGCTTAAATTCTTTGTCATCGATTTCAGTTGAGGCGTTGCCTACTGTAAAGGTACTAAGATCTTGCCCTCCCAGCTCACTTGACAATGCAAGTATTAGTGATGAGTCAACCCCTCCTGAAAGTAATAGCCCGATTGGGACATCGCAAACCGACATTTTTTTCACAGAATCAAGCATTAATAGTTTTAAATGTTCTTTGGCTTCTAGCGCTGATAATTTGTTTTTTTTCGTACAGTCAACATGCCAATAAGGTTCCACAATTTCACGGCCTTCTGAATTTAAAAGAAGCCAGTGCGCGGGAAGGAATTTTTTTACTCCTTGAAAGATTGTTTGAGGTGCCGGGATTTGAACATTATTGAAATAGGCATAAACCCCCTCGGGAGACAATTTTTTTTCGAAGTGTTCCAGGGTAAAAAAAGACTTTATTTCTGAGGAGAAATAGAATGCATATTTGTCCTTATAATAATACAAGGGTTTCTCCCCAACCCTATCTCGCGCTATGAAAAGAGTCTCATGGTTAATATCATAAACGGCAAACGCAAACATTCCTTCAAGTTTCTGGGCGCATTTTGTATTGTATTCCTCGTATAGATGCAGAATTACTTCGCTATCGCTGTTGCTTTTAAAAATATGGCCTTTTGCTAATAATTGCTCTCTCAGCTCCTTAAAGTTATAAATTTCTCCATTGAAAATTAATGCGAGTGAGCCATCTTCATTGAACATGGGTTGTTTAGCATTCATTGATAGATCAATAATGCTTAACCTCCTATGTCCTAATCCTACTCTGTCATTGAAAAAGAGACCTTTGTCGTCTGGACCGCGGTGAGTTAAGGCATCTGTCATGCCCACAACCAATCGCAATTTATTTTTTTGAGCCTTGTCAAATAAAA
>JABJCF010000135.1 GCA_018665625.1 Nitrospina sp.
AGCGACGAACCGCCGCAGGTGTGGTGTTTTTTATTATCCCTCATGCCCCGGCAGGGGGGTGACAGGTCGAACATGTTATGAAAAAGATAGCCTCCATTGATATTGGCTCAAACACGGTTCGCCTGCTTATTCTTGAGTCTACGGGGAACCAGGAGTTTAAGTTGCTCGTTTCCAGAAGAGATATCACTCGCCTGGGTGAAGGTATGGATAGCCAGGGCAAACTCATAAAAAGTAGAATCGATGCCACGCTAAGAGTGTTATCCCAATTTCGGCAGACTTGCCTGGAGAATGGCGATCCCCCTCTTTTTGCAGTGGCGACCAGCGCCGTTCGGGAAGCTTCAAATGGACAGGAGTTCGTTCGTCTCGCAAAAAATGAAACGGGTATAGATATCAAAATTATTCCCTGGGAAGAAGAAGCACGACTCACCTTGCAAGGAGTGTTTTGGAAAATTCCTCATAATAATCGCAAAGCCCTGACCTTTGATATCGGAGGCGGCAGCACCGAGTTCATATTGTCAGAAGGGGAAAACATAGCGGGTTTTTGCAGTACTTCTCTGGGGGTAGTGAGGTTGACAGAAAAGTTCATTTCCAAGCACCCCGTGGACGAAAAAGAGTTTCAAAGCCTGCAAAGTTATTTACGAAATGAACTGCAGGCGGTGAAAAAAAAACTATCTGTCTTTTCTCCAGAAATTTTAATTGGAACCGCAGGCACAGTCACCACTCTTTCGGCTTTGAAGAATAATATTTATCCTTACGATCCTGGAAAAATTCACGGTTCAAAATTTTCCTATCAGGAAGCAAAATCTATTCTCTATGATCTAAAAGGGAAATCGCTTAAACAACGGTTGCAACTAAAACCTCTTGAACCCGGGCGGGAAGACTTAATCATTGTCGGAACCACAATTGTATTGGAAACCATGTTAGCCTTTGATTGTAAAATGCTCACGGTGAGCGAGTACAGCCTGCGCGAAGGGCTCATCTTAAAAGCTATGAATGGGGAGTAAACTCGATCATCCGATGTCGACACCCCTGTTTCCCATAACGTTTTGACAAAAAAGAGCTTTTTAAAGGAATGGATTTGACTTCAAGGGCCAATTCCGCTAAAGTTTTTCTTCGCCATAAGCCTCTGGACACCGGAAAATAGCCATGTGTTGTTAAACCAATAGAAGGCTTGCTAATTAATTTGTAAATCTAGACATTCATTTAACTATCAGCCAATTACCTGCGAAGGTTCATGACTACAAAAAACAAAAATACAGCTAAAAAAAAGACCGCTCCAAAGAAAACTCCGAAAGCTAGCGGACACCCCATGAAGGGCCGCGATATTCTTGTTAAAGCTCTGGAGAATGAAGGAGTCACGGTTATATTTGGCTATCCGGGTGGAGCTTCTATGGAAATCCATCAGGGTCTGACATTGTCCAAAAAAATCCGTATGGTTTTGCCCAGACACGAGCAAGGCGGGTCTTTTGCTGCGGGTGGCTACGCTCGGGCTACCGGTGACGTAGGCGTATGCCTCGCCACATCTGGACCTGGCGCAACCAACCTGATCACAGGCATCATTGATGCGAAAATGGATTCCATTCCTCTGGTTGCAATTACCGGACAGGTTCCCAGTACTGTTTTGGGAACCGATGCTTTCCAGGAAACGGATATCATGGGGTCCACCTTTCCGCTCGTTAAGCACAGCTACATGGTCCAAAATATTGCAGATATACCCCGCGTAATAAATGAAGCATTTCATATTGCACGGACAGGACGACCGGGACCGGTTCTCGTTGATATCCCAAAAAATATCCAACAACAGGAAAGTGTTGTCGACTTCAATGTTAAATTCGACTGCCCAAGTTATAAACCCAACTTAAATCCTTCAGTGCTGCAATGTAAAAAAGCGGCAAATGAAATTCAAGCGTCCAAACGCCCTGTCATATACGCAGGCGGTGGAATAGTTTCCAGTGGTGCCTCGCAAGAGCTACGGGCATTTGCAAAAAAAACCGGGATCCCAGTTACAACGACTGTCATGGGGCTGGGAGCTTTCCCCTCCAATGATCCTTTATCTTTGAGAATGCTCGGAATGCATGGTGCAGTTTATGCCAACATTGCCATGAACCATGCCGACCTGGTCATCGCAATGGGCGTACGTTTTGACGACCGGGTCACAGGCAAACTTGCCGAATTCTGCAAGGGAGCGCGGTTCATTCATATAGATATCGACCCGACAGAAATAAATAAAAATATTACGATCGACGTTCCTATTCAGGGTGATGTCAAGCAAGCTTTAAAAATATTGGACAAATATGTTGAGCCGAAAAAAGATATCAAGCCCTGGATAAAACAAGTCAATGATTGGAAAAAAGAGTTCCCTTTAGCCTATGAAAGCATAAAAGGACAAATTGTTCCGCAATGTGTTGTTTCCCATATAAACAATCTTTCCGATAAAAACGCCATATTCTCAGTCGGCGTGGGGCAACACCAAATGTGGTCCGCACAGTTTCTGGATTTCAATGAACCCAACAACTGGCTATGCTCCTCTGGCTTAGGAGCAATGGGCTATGGTCTGCCCGCAGCGATGGGGGCTCAAGTTGCATTTCCAAAACGGCAGGTTATCAACATCGAAGGCGATGGAAGCTTCTTGATGAACATTCAAGAATTGCAAACTTTGAAAATTGAAAACATCCCAGTAAAAAATATTGTCCTCAATAACGCCCATCTCGGAATGGTGGCGCAATGGGAAGACCGCTTCTACAAATCTCTAAGAGGTCACACCTATATTGGCGATGCCAATTTTGCCGAAGTAGCACACGCTTTTGGAATTAAGTCGGAAAGTATTTCCAAACCCGAAGAGGTTGTTCCAGCATTGAAGCGCATGCTTAAACATAAGGGGCCTTATGTCCTGGATGTAAAATATCCCTACAATGACAAAAGCCATGGCCATGTTATGCCAATGATTCCGGCAAACCATACCTACCTGGACACCTGTCTCGACGCTTCTACATCGCTTCGAGATTATTGGAAGAAAAAAGGCTACTCGGCTTAGGGCCAGCGGCAAACTGCCGCAGGTGTGATATCCTCTCATTTGTCTTCGTGCCACACAGGGTACGATAGTTCAATGCCCATAAAGCCAAATATCATTTCTTTATGCCCTCTCTCAATCAAAATGAAGAGTCATTAAAGCCCTATCTTTTAATGGGTCCTGCTTTATTGGCGGCGTTTCTTTTTTCCTGGTCGATTTTTCATTCCGACCTTTCGAAAAGAGAAGCGCGCGAAGGCGTACCCGTAGTAAATATGATGCAGGGCGGCAACCTCTGGCTACCGCAAATCCACCCGCAACAATTGCGCACAAAGCCTCCCCTGTTTTACTGGTCCGGTCTCTTATCATCGAAGATTATGGGAGAGGTGACTGAAGTTTCATTAAGAATTCCTTCGGTTTTGGCCGGTGCGGGAACAGTATTGCTCACCACCTTTTTGGGAATGCGCCTGTTCTCACCCCTCATCGGTTGCCTTGCAGGATTAATTATCACCACCTGCTGGCGCTTCGCTTATCTGGGAAGTCATGCCCGCATCGATATGCTCTTCGTTTTTTTTATCACCCTTGCATTTGTCGCCCTATGGGAATTTTCCCGCGACCAAAAACAATCCCTCAAGTGGTGGGCAGGAATCGCAATAGGGCTGGCGGTTCTAACCAAAGGACCTTTGGGGTGGGTGTTTCCCCTATTGACCCTTTTCATTTTTTGTAGATCCCATAAAACCTTTAAAGTTCCCTGGCTCCATATTTTATTTCTTCCAATAGGCATGTCTGCACTCTGGCTAGCGTTTGGGATTATTGATGGTGGAGAAGAGTTTTCTAAAATGATTTATCAGGAAACCGTAGGCAGAATTTCAGGAAGCGAAGCCATTCACATTCACCCGAAACCCTTCTATTATTATATTCCGCAAATCTTTGTGGGCATGGCACCCTGGAGCCTGTTCCTGCCATTCGCAATCGGGTACGGATTAAAGAATCAAGATATCTCCTGGAAATTCTGCGCCATAACTTTTGCAACCCTATTTATTTTCCTGTCCTTGTTCCCGGGTAAAAGGGGCGATTACCTTTTGCCCCTATATCCCATGGCGGCGGTTATCCTTGCGGCCTATTTTTCTCGGATTGCCCCGGAAATAAAACAAGGCCTATCTTTCCCAACATGGATCGTAATGGGAATGATGATGGTGCTGGTTTTGATTCTGGGCTTCAGTGCTCTTTTACCGAATTTTAATTTCGAATCATTTTCTGCATTTTTAAATTCCCGAGATCGCTGGATGGCACAACTTCTTTACGACAATCATCGGCCTCCAACACTTTTCTTAATTGTGGGAACTCTGGGGATGGTGCTTTTCTGGCTCAGTCTCAGGAAAGCCTTGAATCAAAATTCAGGAATTCAAGTAAGTGGAGTGATAACAGGTTGGGCTTTTGTTCTGTTTTTTTTGGTTCATGGTCCTGCCGCCCGAATTGTAAACGAATATTCATCGTTGCGGCCTTTTGCTGAGAAGATCAAACAAGTTGCCAATAACCGGCCTGTATACAAATACGGAAAAATACGTGAAGACCTTTTCTACTATATGGATGGAAAAATTCAGGAAGTCCATCAAGATACCACCGAGCTTTTCCAACAACCGGAGGCATTACTCCTTATAAGAAAAACTCATGAACCGAGTTGGTTGAAAGATTTTCCTGGAGGAAAAAATATTATAGAAATGGATGCCGGCTTCGAGACCTATATGCTACTTGAAAAAACCAATAATTAAGTTCACTTATTTTACGCTGAACTCCTTGTAAGCCCGTTCGATGTTGGCATCGAGCCACTCCAGTTTTTTCCAGTTCTTGTATTTCTCTTGTAAAATGGGTCGAACCACATCCTGGGTTTCTTTCAACGAGCTGCCTTCTTCGATCTGCACTTTGACCCGTCGGCGCAAATCTATCAGATAATGCCTCATGGCAATTAGAACAGGTTTTCCACCCGGGTCGCCGTGACCGGGGATGTATATTTCCGCATCCAAATCACCAATATAATCGAGTGCCTTAATCCAGTCGTCAACATAGGCATCGCCCATATAAGGAATCTTTCCATTAAATATCAGGTCGCCCGCAATGATCGTCTTCAAAGCTTCGATATAAATAAACAAGTCGCCATCGGTATGGCCCGGCATATGGATCAACTGCAAATGGTACTCCCCGGCCCAGACATGCATTTTTTCTTTGAAAACCATATTGGGTGGAGTGACCACCGTTTCCTCCATCCCAGGAATTTTCAGGGTCTTAAAGAATTCTAAATGTTCCTTCCCAGATTCATATTCAAGGGCTTTGCGAACATTTTCATGCGCAATGATCGTGTGCGTGTCCTTAAACACCTGATTGCCAAAAGTATGGTCGCCGTGATAATGCGTGTTGATCGTGTACAAAATAGGCTGTTGCGTTTGTTTGCGAACCTCCTCTTTCACTAACCTTGCTTCGGCTGGGGTGACACGCGTATCCACAACAATCACCCCTTCTTTGGTGATTAGAAACGTGGTGTTGGAATCTATCCCTTCCCCATGAGTCAACGTGAACAGGTTTTTCCATACCTCAACGGTTTTCGCTTTTTCAGCCCAGGCGGCGCCTGAACTTAACAACACCATTAAAACAACCCACATCAATCCACGCATAAAAATAAGCCCTCAAAAAAATTCGTTATGAAATTCCCGCATGGTACCACAAGGCTACGACTTGGGGAAGTGGCCCATTAGCCCCTCTTTAAAAAGAGGGGGCCATTGAAGCTCCCCCTTCTACGAAGGGGCTTCGGGGGATTTAATTTTCATTCATTCTACCCGTACCGGGCACAATATCCAGAATTTTAGAATATTTTAATTTTTTGGGCATCTACAAAGCAAACCCGTTTGTCCCTCTGGATCGCCACGCCGCCTTCTGCGGCTCGCAATGACGGCAAAAACACCCTGCAAGATAGAGCTAGTAATCCCCCCCTGACAAGGGGAGGGGTTGCTTCATTCACAATCATTGCAAACAGCAAAATGCGATGAAATCACCCTTAACTATTGCCCGTTAAAAAAAGTCATTGATGCACTGGCTCCACGCCCAGTGGTGTGGTACTTTTAGATTATGGAAACGCTCAACAAGAAAAAGTACGATTTTCTTTTATATCTACTGGAGTCAGGCGACGCCATGGTCTGTTTGGACGCGCGATTGCCAGAGGTGGATGTCCCCGATAGTCAGAAGGCCAATTCGTCGTTAAACCTGATTTTCAATTTGAATTTCAGAAGACCCATAGAAATTAATGAAGACGCCATATCAGCGACACTGGCGTTTAATGGCCGGCCGCATGAATGTCGGTTGCCCTTTGAAGCTGTGTGGGCGATTTATGATCCGAATATGAAAAACGGGCAAGTGTGGGAAGAAAGTATTCCGGCGGATATGAATCTGGCAGATCAGGTAGTGAGCGGGATGGCAGATCAAACTGCGGCAGAACCGGCGGAAAAACCCGCACCTAAACCTGCAAACAAACTCAAATCTTTGAAAACAAGTGGCAAACCGAGCGCAGAGGCCAAACCCAGTGCCGAGGGCACATCCAAAACCCCGCGCGACCGCAGCCACCTTCGCGTGATCAAATAACAGGCTGTATGAGATTTTTTTCATGTAATGCTGAGTTGCAGGGTTCATCCCCCCTCAAGAGCCTCAGGGTGACATTTTTTCGGCGCAAAATAGTTTTGCCAACTTCTTTACAAAGGCTTAGGGATAGATTAAAATCTGCCTCTTATCTGTAGGTCGGAATACATCAAAAAATGGTGAGCGTAGCTCAGTTGGTAGAGCTCTCGGTTGTGGTCCGAGCGGTCGCGGGTTCGAATCCCGTCGCTCACCCCATTTTTTCTACCAGGCGTAGGGCCAATTGTAAAGCCCCCTAAATTAGGACCAGTTACTTTTAGAGTTTTCCTGCTTTGAGTTAGCCATCAAGTACTCTCTGGGTGTTAAATCA
>JABJCF010000136.1 GCA_018665625.1 Nitrospina sp.
CCATTTGTGCCGGGAGTTCCTGCTGGGCCTGCCGGACCTGTTGGACCTTCTGGACCAACTGCTCCATCAGCACCTGCTAAACCATTTGTGCCGGGAGTTCCTGCTGGGCCTGCCGGACCTGTTGGACCTTCTGGACCAACTGCTCCATCAGCACCTGCTAAACCATTTGTGCCGGGAGTTCCTGCTGGGCCTGCCGGACCGGGATCACCCTGAGGACCAGGAGTTAATTTGATATTATTGACCTGAGTTTGTAATGCAGAAAGACCAGCTTCCAGTTCACGAATTTTCTTAGGGAGGCCATTGTTTTTTCCGCCACCTTTTTTCTTAACTACTTTTTTGGTCTCAACTTTTTTCTTGATCGTTATCTTGCCGTCGTTCTTTTTAATGACTATTTTCTTTTTGGATTTTTTCTTTACCACCTTTTTCTGTTGCGCAAATGCTTCATCAGAAAATGTCGGATTAGAAATTAAAATATTTCCAATGAGACCGAAAACAAAAAACAGAATTGTAAAAATGGATATAGCGGCAGGCAGGCGTAACATAATCATTCTCCCCTAAAAGATTATATGAGCAGCTTTAAAAACAGTATTTTTATTTCTAGGTGTATATAAGGAACTTAACCTGCCGGAGCAGGTGAAAATTCGGAGGTAAGAAGATAATCTTCGGCACTATAGTACTTATTCCGTTGTCAGACAATACCCTAATAAGGCCATTTGGCCTAAATTGGGATTAATTTGTGGAATTGTTGAAGTTTTGGTGGAGCGGGAGAGTAATCAAGCTAATAATCTGGTGTGAGACACCGAGGAGCTAAAATTTCTCAATGTCCGCTTTGGGTCGATAAGCGAACAACTAAATTTTATTTATTAGTCACCCATAACAGCGATAAACCTACTAACGTATTGTTAAATACTCTCCTGCAATCAATCCAACTTTTTACGATTTTTTAAAGATGAATCCAGCGTTACCCCTTTTACCCGTGACCGGGCATGAAATTTTAGGAATGAATATCACAGGGGCACGAAAGCTAAGGTCGAATATAACGCACGCTAGCGGGAGTGGCTCGCAAGTTTTTCTTCAATGAAATTTTTCATCCGCTCAGTGTAGACAGAGACATCAAACCGCTCGGCATGTTTTCGGATGGAATCTGCATCGAATTGATCTTCGATCGATTCGAAATGTTTTATGGCTTCGATTAAAGCCTCGGCGGTTTGTTCATAAAAGAATACCCCTGTGGGTTGAGACGTTGCATTTTGTGGAACCCCTGTCTCCGGCTTCCAGGTCTGGCTATCAGGCACGACTGTTTCCAATGCTCCGCCTCGACCTAATGCAATTACCGGGCGCCCCATAGCTTGTACCTCTAAAAGGGTGATTCCGAAATCTTCTTCACCGCAAAAAATGAAAGCCCGACAACGGGAAAAATAAGAACGTATCTTTTCATTAGTTAACCAACCTTCAAATTTAATATTTTCATTCGCCATTTCTTTTAACCGCTTTGCATCTTGCCCTTCACCCAGAACATAAAAAGGCAGGCCGGTTTTATTGAATGCATCCACCGCCAAATCAACACGCTTATAGGGAGCGAATGCGGAGACGATTAAAAAACAATCTCCTTTTTCTTCTTTTGCATCCGGTGTATAAAATCCGGTTTCGACCGGAGGATTAATAATTTCCGCTTCCTGTCCGTAATATTTTTTAATCCGCTTTTGGACATGGCGAGAATTCGCAATATAGAAATTCACCCTACGGCTTGTTCTAGTATCCCAACGCTGCAGCCAGCCTCTGAGGAATCGCATTGCCGTAGCCGCGAGCCAGCCCGAATTGCCTTTCCCAAAATACTGATCAAACTGATCCCATATATATCGCATGGGCGTATGGCAATAACAGATATGCAGACTATGAGGACCGGGCTTAACACTTTTTGCTACACAATGACTGCTGCTCAAAATCAAATCATAATCCTTTAAATCAAAACTTTCGATGGCAAAGGGCATGAGCGGAAGGTAATAGCGATATTTTGATTTTGCCAATGGGAGATTTTGAATGAATGAGGTGTGGATGGTGTGGGACTCTATAAGTGGCGACACCTTCCCTGGAACATGCAGTAGTGTAAACAGGTCTGCCGAAGGGTAGAGCTTGCACAACACTTCGAGGCATTTTTCCCCGCCTCGCATTCCCGTTAGCCAGTCATGAACAATCGCTATTTTCATTTTTTATTTGGAGTGCGAAAAGAATTGTTTGTCTATTGCATTCTTAAATACTAATGAGGATACAGAATCTGCATTCTAGAACTTTTTAACTTTAAAATAAAGGGTCGCTGCAGGGAGGAGAAAACAAAAAAGCCCACAAGGGAAAATCCCTTGTGGGCGAAAAGCTTTATTTCAAAATCTATTCGATCGCAAGAAAACCACAGGCCTGGTAACAGGCGTTGCAGTTGATACATAAATCCATATCAATATGGGCGGCAACTTTTCGGGTTCCCCCTGTAATAGCCCCTGTTGGACAAGGTTTAATACAAGCCCCACAAGCCACACAATCTTCTTCCTTAACAAAATAACGATACAGTCCTGTGCAACGTGCAGCGTCACAAATCTGATCGACAATATGTCTTTCATATTCTTTGCGAAAATATTTTATCCCGGTCAATATTGCTTTAGGTGCGGTTTCGCCCAATCCACAAAGAGAGGTCTGGCTGATTTCTTCGCATAACTCCTGAAGCTTGTCGAGGTCTTCCATTTTTCCTCGGCCCTCAGAAATGTCATCGAGCTTTTGGCGGATCAGAGTCAGACCAATTCGACAGGGTGTACATTTGCCACAGGTCTCGCCTTCGTTGAATCCGATAGAGAATTTTGCGAGATCAATCACACAAGCCGACTCATCATAAGCAGCAAAACTGGCTTGCCCCATCAACACACCCGCATCCAGCAAGCTTTCATAGTCTGTTGGGGTGTCGGCTAATTCTGGTGGCAGGAAGCCACCGGTTACACCACCGACATGAACAACCTTAAGATCTTTTTTCTTTTGAATACCACCGCAGTAATCATCTATGGCTTCGCGAAAGGTGGTTTTCCTA